>NZ_AMXB01000024.1:0-70475 GCF_000310125.2 Thauera sp. 27 | reverse complement strand
CTGAAAAAGCGCTGGAAGGCGCCATCGAGCGCACGCACCACGTTTTGCAGCGCGTGCACCGGCACCTCGGCAAGATAGGCCGTCTCCGGGGCCTTGCGCCAGGTGGTGACCCACTGGCACATGCCCGCGAAGCCGGCATACTTCTCGCCACGCTCGCGTCGAGCCTGCTGCTCGGCCAGGGCGAGGTTCCACACCTTGCGGCTGCACCCTGCCCAGCGTCGTAGCACCGCCTCGGCCTTGCGGTTGCTCCGCAGCCGATACCGGTACGCACGATGGAAGACCGATCCCTCACTCATGCGATCAGGCTCTCACGTCCGGTCCGAATTTCAAGCCCCCAGTTCGCCTGCAGCGAACGCGCTATCCTTCCCCGGCCTGAAGTACCGGGGCTTGCCGCGCATTTCGGTCAGGGGACAACGATCTTCCTGACCGCATATTGGCGCGAGCGAAACAGCATCGACGAGGGGCGTGAAACCTTCCACCTCAACCTTGGGTGCTCGTGGCAGGCATTGATCGGCTCTCGCGAGCTTCGTCGTTCATTCGCATTGGACAAGTTCCGCGGTCGTGCCGCTGATCACTTGGTGAGCAAGACGCTGTATCGGAGCCAGGCGAGTGCCCGACGGGCCTTGTGTTCTGCGGCTCGGGAGCTTCAGTTCATGGCGATTACGAAGCTTCGACCGGCGTCAGCTCGTAATTTCGCCCAGCCTTGGCCTAGCGAACGTCTTCCCGGCGCGGATCACATGACTTCGTGGGCTGACCCCCAGTCTGGTCTTGAGCTGAGGGTTGATGAACCCTATGCGGCTGCACTGGATGAAGACAAACTGGCGCGGCGGGCTGAATGGGCTGCCAAGCATGGATATCGCATCCTGCGCGCCTCATGGCAAGGAATGTATGCACCTGATGTCGGTAGCGTGATGTTCCTTGTCGTGCATGATTCGTTGGCTTCACGGGCCGACGGGATGCTCAAGGCTTTGGACAAGGCCCCGGCGCCCGTTGTTGAAGCGCAATGGCAGGGCGAATCCGCGACTTACAGGCCTTCATTCCGCTCGTCACTTGAGATCCAGCAAGGGTTGAAGGCCAGCGTGCCTCTTGATCCCCTACTGTGCAGGGCGACCGCGTCGACTGTCGTGACCGGCTTTGGCACGGACAAGACCCGTCGGAAGCCGAACGGCAAAATGCCGGTGGAGGTCCATGAGGAGATTGGTGCGCTGCTGAAGGCGGGGATCGGGCGTTGCGCTAACCGCCCCGGAGTGAGTTCCCGTCTGGACAGGGTGCGCAGCAAACTCGACAACTGGCTGGAGCATGAATACTCAACGGATGAGATCGACAGCTCCCGGTTCTTCGACGTCTATTACCACGGAGATCGGCCTATGCCCTTTGGGAAGCGGCTTCAGGATAGTGAACCGTTAAACCTCCTCAATAATGTCGATCAGGTTGAGAGAACGCTCAAGCGTCACTATCCCGACTGTGCGCCTCTCCGCGAGTTAATCCGTCAGCTTCTCGCGGCGCGTAAGTCCATCACCGGTTGGCCGTCCGAAAGGCAGTAACCGTCGTACCGGGCAGACCGCGGCGCCAAGCGGTGGCGCCGCGCACCTCCATGCTCCGCAAAACACCGGTTTAGCCCTGTTTTACGAGGAAGAGTCGTTTGCCAAGGGAGGGCAGAATCGCCCACCATGGATCGACGACAAGCTCTGACTGCTCTCCTTGGCGCGGGCGCCCTTGCGCTGCAGCCGGCGATGTCGCATGCGGCGGCGGGCGACTGGCGCCAAGGCCTTCTGCTTCGGGACCGGTTCATACACCTGAAGCGCCCACAGTCCAAGGAAGAAATCGAGGTCTGCTACTGGCGTCACGGACTGGGTTGGGATGTGAAGGGCTACCTCGCGGCATGCCATCTCATGAGGGACGTGAAGTTCGATCGCCAACACCAGATCGACCCAGTGCTGCTCGACACCCTCTACATCATGCAGCACTGGCTCAAGGCATACGGCTTGCCGCACGAGATCCAGATCCTGTCCGGTTACCGAACACCCGAGCACAACGCCAAGCTCGAAGGCGCAGCAAAGAACTCGATGCACCTCCAAGGGCGTGCGGCCGACGTTCACATCCCAGGCATGGCGCCGGGGGTGCTCTCGAATATGGCCAAGATGATCGGCATCGGCGGGGTGGGCTTGTATCAGGACCGCGGATTCATCCACGTCGACACTGGCCCGGTCAGGGCATGGCAAAGCAAAAAAAGGAAGGGCTAATGCGGCAGAGAACGACGGTGAGCCGGCGTGTGGTTTTCATTACGAAGAAGGGAGCGCCTGCCATGGGCGGTGGGCAAGCTCAAGGGGCGGGCAGGACTTCCCGTTCCTGCCGGTTCAGCCGCATGAACCCGGTAAGCATGGAGGTGGTGTGCTCGGAGAAGGGCAACGTTCCATGCAGACCCGAAGGATGCACGATCTACAAGCTGCGATAGGCGCTTTGCCGCCTGCAGTAACGAGCGGGCTCGCTACCGGCTCAACGGGAACCCTGCACACTAGACCGGCGTGGGTGCGCTGGACACGGGCCGCGCCTGGCGGCACAATTCATGAATGTTTGGCCTCTTTGGGCCGCACCGGTAGCTGGATTAAACCGGGCTCTCCCGAGCTGAACCCAGCCTTCAATGTCCGCTCAGGACAACCGCAACCCCGTGGGGATTCCATCCCCTTCCGGGGCTGGTGTCTCCACTTTTTCCTGGAGACACCCATGAACAGCAAGAAACATCGCAAGTACCTCGAGACGGCCAAGTCTCTGCCTTCGTACTGCATCTTCCCCGACGATTATCACTACTCGGATGCATGGGCTGACAAGCTCATCGCTGGTTGGATCGCGCTCAAGCGCGTGCAAGTAGAGAGCAAGTGGGACAACACCCGATTCCGAGACGCACTGATCGATCTCGTGATCGAACTCAGCGGCGGATGGGAAGCCGAGTTCCTGGAGGCGGCACGCCAGGAAGGGATGAGCTTCGATTGCGTCTCGCACGAGGTGCAAGAGCAGATGCACCAGGCCTACGTCCAGGCCAACCGCGAACGCGCCTTCGATCTCATCCCCAGCAGCCTGCATGGCGAGCTGTGCTGGGTGCCGGGTTGGAACGGCGTCAATCTGGACGAGCTGATGGACGAGTTCGGTCAGCGCAGCAGCCGCTCCAAGTCGAACTACCTCGAGGACGTGCAGCCCGGCCGCTGGCTGGTCGAACTCCTCAAGCTCGGAAACTGCTCGAGCGAGGCGCTACGCGGGTACTGCAAGGACCAAGGGGCCACCGGTCTCATCTTCGTGCAGGAGACGGCGGATCTGCGCTGGAAGGTCGAGGCCGATCCGCTTCGGCCGGCAGTGCTCACGCCCGAGCAGGTGGTGGCGATCATCGAGAACGGCTACCAGTGGGCCGTCCCGATGGCGCACGCACAGATCAACGTGCGAGCGCTTTTCGAGCACGACTGCACCAAGCCGATGTTCTGGAGTACCGACGGCGGCAAGGTGCACATTGGTCTGCACGATGGTGTGCTCAACGGCGCAGGGTACATGGACGCCTACGATGGTTACCTGGTGATCCCCCCCAACGCGACGGGCTTTGCCGGTGAAGCGCGCTGGCACTGGAGCATCAACAAGGTCTACGGCATCGTGAAGTCCTACTTCAAGGTGACGCCCATCGAGGTGACGACGATCAACACGATCGCCGTCGCCGCGTAAGCCGAACCAATGGCAGCAGCCCACTCTGTCCGATAAAGACGGGGTGGGTTGGCTTCCTAAGCTGAGTCGGCTGTGGATTGTGCAATCCAGACACAATCCAGAGTCGATTTGTTGGTCGTTTCGACCGCAACGGTAGCTGGTTCCACCGGGCTCAGATGAGCCAAAGCCAGCCTCATGTCCGCGTAGGACAATCACAACCCGCACGGGGCCTCCACCGCCCCGTTACGGGCATGGCGGCCCCATTTGACTTGGAGACCACCATGCAGCTCACTCAAGAGCAGATGTTCTATACGGCCTCGCGCCAGATCGCCGAGACGAATCTCCAGTTCCTGGAGTTCGTCAAGGAAGGCCTGACCCGCGAGGAGCTGGCCCGCAACATCGAGCGTCGGCCGCAACTCTGGTCGCGCTTCGAGAGCTGGCTCGACAAGCTCCCGTCCAAGGAGGCTGTGAAACCGGCGAAGCTGCAGTTCGTCTGCACGTACCGCGGTTGTGCCCACTACGAGGTGCAAAGCGGGCCGATGAAGGACAAGCGCATTCGTGTGCGCTACCTCAAGCCCGAGTTCTATGTCCGTGACTGGAACGGGGGCTACGGCTGGAATCTCAGCCAGGAGGAGTACGAACGCGACATCGTCGCCGCCTCGGGTATCGCCGATTACATCGGCCTGCCTGTGACGGATGACGTGCTGGCCGCGCTGAACAAGGAACGCATCGACGAAGGCATCACCGAGTCGTGCTATCCGAACGAGTACCGCACTGCCAAGTATGTTGTCGGTACCGGCTGGGTCGAGCAGGCCCCGCCCCTGACGTATTAAAACGAGAGGAGATTCATGTGTTAGAAATCGCCACCCACGATCCCGAGGTCCAGGCGGCCATCATCACGGCGCTCGGCTCCGTGGTCGCAACCGTGATCGCGGCAATCTGTGCAGCCTTCATCGGGCAGCGCCTCACCAGCCGCAAGAAACTTGCGGAAGACCTCGAGACGGCACGCTCGGACATCAAGTTCCTGCTTGCCGTCGAGAAAGAGCACTGCCAGATGCACCGTGAGCACGCATCCGAGTCGTTCAAGAACCGTGTTCGCGAGCGCGCTCGCACGAAAGGCTTCACCTGGTCCGGAAAGAACACCCTTCAGTCCAGGTAACCACCTCATCAACCCCCATCGAAGGGCTCATCGCTGCCCTTCGGGGGGTTGAGCCCTTCCACAGTGAAGGAGCACTCATGGATCAACCTGAAATCATCGTCCTCAAGCTCTCCAACGGTGACACCGCGCTTTACGTCAATAAGGACGCGGTGCTCACGCTGGAAGCCGACGAGGAGGGCAAGGATCCGGCCGCGGTCGGTCACTACATGGCCAAGGCCCTCGACGTGCCCTACCAGAAACTCTGGATGGAAACGCCCGAAGATCCCGAGTGGTCATGGGATGACGCCTACTCGCTCATCCCGAGCCGAGCCCGGCCCGCCTGAACTATTAGCATCCAAACCCCTGGGGGATCACTTCCCCTCGGGGCGTGGTTCCCCTATTCACCGGAGAACCACGATGGACCTCTTTGTAACCGCGGAAATCCGCAATGTCGTTCCGCTCGAGCAGCGCATCGATGAAGCCGTTGGTGCGTTGCTGCGGCTGATGAGACAGGGTTCGCCACTGTGCGCAGCCTTCTCATCTGGCAAGGATTCGAGCGCAATGATGGTCGTCTTTTTCATCGCGGCCGAGAAAGCACTGGAGGAGGGGATCGAACCCCGGCTCATGGTGCTGCACTCGGACACGCGAATCGAGAACCCGGTCATCCACAAGTTGGCCCGATCCGAGATGGACAAGATCCGGGCACACGCAATGAAGCTGGGCATCGAGATGCGTGTTGAGATTGCCTCTCCGACGCTACTCGATAGCTGGGGGCCGCGAATCCTCGGCGGCAGGTCAATCCCGAGCTTCCCGATGACCAATGGGGACTGCTCGAATGATTGGAAGATCAAGCCGATGCAGACCCTGAGAAAGCGGTTGCTGCCGGTATGGGGCAATGGCAGCGAGTGCATCACCCTCACAGGGTCTCGCTTCTCGGAGAGTGCCGCCCGTGGCTCGAAAATGCGACAGCGGGGCGAATCAGCCTACGAGCCGTTTCGCAATCGGCAAGGGGAGTTGTGCTTCTCTCCCCTGGCCGATTGGAGCACTGATGACGTCTGGGAACTGCTTGGGCTGGTCCGGGCAGGCATCTACACGTCCTACACGGACGCTGTCGATGTGATCAAGGCCTATGCCGATGCAGGTCCAACCAGTTGCGCCGTCATCAACGATGGCATCGCAGCAGGCGGGGCTGGTAAAGGCGGCTGCGGCGCTCGGTTCGGTTGCCATCAATGCCAGATGGTCAAGAACGATTCGAGCATGGAGTATCTGCTCGAAGACCCCGAGTACGCCTTCATGGCGGGCCTGGGGAAGCTGCGCAACTTCATCGCCGCAACACAGAACGACGTGAGTCGCAGGCTGTGGGTGGGCCGCACGATCAAGGAGGGCTTCATCGCCATCCGGCCAGACGTTTACTCGCCGGCGATGATGCGTGAGCTGTTCCGCTACACGGTGACGCTCGATGTGCTCGAGTACGAGCAGGCGTGCGATCTGGGGATCGAACCGCGGTTCAGGCTCATCCCTGCAGATCACGCTGTGGCCATCGACTACCTGTGGTCGCTCAACGGGCACTGGGATGGCTTCACGGCTATTGCCGACTACTTGGAGATTTGGAACGGCGTGGTTCGCTACGCAATTCCGGAGAGCCCGGTGATCGGCTGCGAGCAGTTTCCTGAGCCTCGCTTTCTGCATGTTGGGGAAGACTGGGCGCAGGCCTGCGGCGACACCTGGGCGGGCATTCGTGACCCCTTCATGGTTGCGATGCTCGAAAGCTGCATGGAAGAGACGACCTACGGGAAATCGAATCCGCTGCGCCTGTGGGACGTGACTCAACGCACCGTTGATGAGCAGACGGGCAAGCAGATCGAGGAAGGATTCACGATCGATCCCGAGAGTCTGCTGTTCTTCTTCGAGTACGAGGCAGAGCGGCTGATCGATGACTACCGGTCCTACCGGGAGAACCAGGGGCGTGGCTGGACTGCACGCTGGTATCTGCAGTACGGCCTGGTGAAGATCCCGAGCATGCAGGTGCTCCGGCACGATGACGCGTTCAAGCGCACCGCGTTCAAACGGCTGATCGGCGTCAACGGCTCCACCGTGGATGTCGAAATGCTCATTGAGGCCTCGAGCAGTTGGGATGAGGTCGATGAGACGGTGAAGAAGGCATTTCTGAGCGATTCGCGACGGACGGCGCTGGAAGACGCCAAGCAGTCAAGGACCGCGCAGGAAGCGCAAGGAGATCTGTTCGCGCTGGCCGCGTGACCGGAAATCCACAAACAGGCCCGGCTTTTCCCCAAAAGGGGAAGGTCGGGCTTTTTTGCTTCTACTCGGGCGGCGTTGCCCGTCCGCGCCCCTGTGCTATTTTTGGTGCATGAGTAAAGTAATCCAACTCAGGCCGGATACAGACCAACCCAAGTTGGCCGGCAAGACATCGTTTCGCCAGTTCGCGCTGGGGATGGCTGCCGTGGTTACCGTGTTCGTCGGCGTTGCCACCTACAGTGTCTGGACGTCGAACGTCGAGGAGCAGCGTTTTGCCCAGCTGGCGCCGCCGGCTGGGACTGATCGGGTGCTCAGGGAGATGTTCAGCGCCTGGAGTGCGCAGACCGTCGACCATGCCACCTCGCGCTTGTTGAGTTGGTCGGGCGCGGGAAGTGAGGTGGTCGGCGTCGAGGAAACCCCCATGCGTCACGAGTACCGTTTTCTTGAGCATCGCCGCATCCCTCCCGGGTGGGTCGTCTACGCCATAAGCTCGACTGGTCGGTTCTTCACGGTCTCTGCACTCTGGGATTACGAGCGGCAGGTGCCGGTCATCAGCAGGCACCCCCGGGAGATCACCAAGGGGTCATTCCTCCAAGACTGCCTGGAGAGGGGGTGGGGGGCGCGACTCATCGAATTGGGTTTCGCCCAAGCTCCCGCATGAGTCTTTCTCCGGCACTGGACACCGACGACAGCGCAATGCAGAATTGCAGGACATCTCGACCCCATGGGTCGAAGCGGTAGCTGGTGCCACCGGGCTTAAACGAGCCGAACCCAGCCTTCAACGTCCGCACAGGACAATCGCAACCCACTCGGGGATACTTCCCGAGGCGGGGATGGTGTCTCCGAATTTCTACACCGGAGAGTCACCATGAAAATGTCACACGAAATGACCAAAGCCCTTGATGCGCGTTGCTACTTGGCAATGTCCAGGCTCATCGCAGACAAGGAGGAAGCTGAGCGTATGGAACTCGCTGCATGCGGGCTTGCCTACGATCTAGGTTTTCTGTCCAACCACTCGAACGATCCGATTTCTCCTCTTCTTGCTCATGAAAGCGTCCTCATCTGCGAGTGGGAGAGCGGCAAACGGGCAGCAGCACACAGTGATCTTCTTGACTCACTGTATCCGATGGGTTCCGAGGAAGAGTGGAACGCCTTGTCGGATGAGGATAAGGCCGAGGTGTGGGAGGAGTTCCATTCTTTGTGCGCAATAGGGATCGGAGACTCGATGTACTTCTACGACGTGCTGATGAACCTGCACCAGGTTGGCTATGTCGGGCACTGATAGTCAGGCCCCGTCGGCTGGCAAGTTCTATCAACTCCCTCGGGCTCCTAGCCCGTGAGGGCCGGGTCTCCGCCAGGGTTGCAAATGTGGAGGAGACATGAACGAGCGGCTTCAAAAGCTGCTGCTGGACACCAAGAGTGCATTCAAGCCCCCCGCGCTCAAGCAAAAGGAAGCCTATGGCCGACTTGCGCTCACAATGAGCACAGCGAGCCTGATCGGTTCGGTCACGGTGATGTTCTCGGAGCCATCGCTGACGGTTAGTGTGGGCTCCAGGGTCGGAGCGCTGGTTTTCTGGGACGTGCTACTATTTTAGGTAGGCGCTCTATTGAGCAAAGGGGAATGGGATGGACATCCTAGTTCTTAGCATCGTTGCCGGGCTAGTTGTAGCCGGCGGCTTGTTGATGGCCTCCTGGGAAACGAAGCCACTAGGCAAGAATCCAAAAAGCCATCGTCACGCCTGAACAGGCGTCGAGACGAACCGCGGCGAGTCATCCATAAAGGATGGTCGGTGCGGCAAACGCCGGGTTGATCGGCGCGTCCATCCGTGATGGTGTGATCGTGTAGTGCCGTAGTTGCAGCAACGAATTCTTCGGTCCATCGGATCGAGCCGGTAGCTGGTTCCACCGGGCTTAATCGAGCCGAACCCAGCCTTCAACGTCCGCACAGGACATTTACAACCCACTCGGGGACACTTCCCGAGGCGGGGATGGTGTCTCCGATCTTCATTCTGGAGTCATCATCATGAACATCACCATCAATACCGAGCAGTCCCTGAACGTGAAAACCTTAGTCGAAGGTTGCACAACGTGGGGGGTCCAGAAAGCCTTCGACGAAACGGCGCTGTTAGCCGAGCGTCTGGGGCATCCGGAGCTGGCCCCTTTCGTGGCCGAGTATGGCACCGAAGAGGTGCTGAAGAAGTATGCCAAGTTGATCAAACTTGCGGCCAAGGATCCACGTCTCGGGACGTGGTTCAAGAAGGACACCCGTGACGCGGTCAAGAAGGTCATTGACAGGCTGATCCACACTGGTGAGAAGGTTCGTGTCTTCTACGGCGACCCGGAAACGGGCAAGTCCTCGATGGACGAGTTCGACATGATCGGCTCGGTTGGTCGATTAACGGGTACGCTGAAGGCGCCGATTCTGATTTCTGAAGCGGACGGTTTTGGCGCACCAATGCAAGACGACAAGGTCATCCGTATCATCCGGGTGCGCGATCACAAGAATCTCTACAAGCACCCTGGTTTTCATCTGCCTGAGATGAAACTCGTCGAAGCCGAACACCCGCAGTTCAAGGTGTCGGTCATGATCGAGGGGCAGGTCGCAGCTCGGTTCAAGAGCCTGGGCAAGGCCTGCAAGTGGATCGCCTTCATGGCGGGCGAAACGCTCGAGCAGCCGGAGTGATGATCATGCAGACCCGTATGCGTTACTTCTGCCAGCTGGTGACCTACTGCTACAAGCAACTGCCAACGGTTGATGCCGCAGTGCAGGTGGTCCAGGCCAAGGATCGGTATGCCCCGATTCTGCGCTCGGCCGCGCTGCGCAACCTGATTCGTATGGCACCGCTGGAAGTCACCCGCGGTCAGCCATACCTTCAAGCACGGCGCCTGGTGCGGCAGCACTACGGCGTCTGACACATTCATCCCACAGGGGCTCATCCCTGTGGGATGGGCTCCTCCATTCAAGGAGCATCCATGCAGCAACAAGCAACGGTGGTCGTGCCCCCGATGGCTCTAGCGAAGATCCACGGCGTGTACGGCGTACGCATCTCGGCACGAAAGGTCGATCTGCTCGATCAGCTTGGCAATCGAGTCCAGAGCGCTTGGCATCGTCAAGCCGACAAGGTCGCCGCCAAGTCCTTCGAGGAGTTGGTCGTCTTCGTGAAGTCCCGCAATCCGATGGCTGCCGCCAGGTAGTCGTCCAACCGCCTTCGGGCGGTTTCCCGAGGCGCAGTTCTGCGTTTCCGGAAACAGCCTGATTTCTGGCCCATGGCCGAAACGGTCGCCGGCGCTACCGTCCCTGCAGTTCAGGGTAAGCCGGCCCATCAAGTCTCCCCGCGAGACACCAGCGCGCGCCGCTGTTCAATTTCAACGCCCGAAGGGATTTCACCGTCCAGATGGGGCAGCCCGGAAACCCGGAGGGGCCCGACCCCTTCGGGGCAGGGCTCCTCATCAACCCATGAGGAACACCATGCATGCAAACCCCCTCACGTTGTCGGGGACGTACCTGATCCCCGGCAACCCAGAAACCGATATCTATCTGCTGCCGGTTTCGGGCGGGGCCGACTCGACGGCACTGGCGATTCTGCTGCACGAGATCGCCCCTGAGATTGACTTCCGGATGGTTTTCACCGACACCGGAGCCGAGGAGAAGGAAACGATCGAGTCGCTCGACCGACTGGAGATCTGGCTAGGGAAGAAGATCGAGCGGATCGGCGAGAAGACGCTCTTCTCGCTCATCGACGAGTACAACGGCTTCTTGCCCTCGCCCCGAGATCGGTGGTGCACGAGAGAACTCAAGCTCGTGCCCTTTCAAGCTTGGATCAAGCAGTTCGAAGGACGGCAGAAGTGGATGTTCGTTGGTGTCCGAGCCGATGAAGCAGACCGCTTGGCGTTCGCGCTCCCTGAAGTCGAAACCGAGATGCCCTTTGTGGATCTGGGCGTCAACCGGGCGTGGGTCTACCGAAAGCTCTCCGAGACGATCGGCATCCCGCGCTCGTACCAGACGAGGTCGCGGTCGGGCTGCACAGTCTGCCCGTACCAACGCAAGTCGGAGATCATCGGCCTGCTTCAGCGCGCACCGCACGAGTTCGACCGCGGCGCCCAGTGCGAGAAGCTCTCGGTTGTCGATCTGCAACGGCACACCCCGGGCGTTCCGCTCTGGAAAGACACGGCAATCGCTCAAAACTGGCACGGTTTCCCCATGCCGGAATCTGACGATGAGATCGAAAAGGGGCGACTAGCCAAAGCCAAGAGGGATGATCTCTTTGGCGCTAGGATATTCGTGGGCGGAGAGTTCTTCTTCGATGCGATGCCGGGCCAGCCCGAGTTCGTATGGGCTCAAAGGCTCATCACCTTCAGCCCAACGCTCGCCGGCTTGAAGAAGCAACTGGACGGTCGCTATGTCCATTTGCTCTCGACTGCGGAAGTGCACGGCATGACGCCAGAAGAGGTTCGGCAGCAGGTGCGCTTCGCGATCTGGTACATCGAGATGCCTTCGGATGTGTTCGATCCGCAAAAGCCCGGCCCCGAGAGCTACACCTGGGATGACGGTACGTCCTATCGGCAGATCCAGCATGTGGTCGATTGGGCAACACGGGCACTCAATGCCGACTTTCAACGCCAACAGGCCGCGTCGAATCCGCACCCGCTCACCGTGCAGTACGAGTGGGCCAAGTCGGCGCAGGAGGCCTTCAAAGAGGCGGACGCCCCCTTGGGCGGGGTGCTGCTGAGCCAGTGGTACAAGGCGAAGAACGAAGAGGAACCGCCCGAGACGGAGGAAGAAGCCCTCAAGCTGATTCCTTGTCCCATGTGCCACATCTAGTATGAACCCGGTAGCTGGATCGACCGGCCTCCTCGGAGGGCAACCCAGCCAACCCTGTCCGTTCAGGACAACCACAACCCCGCGGGGCATCTTCCCGCGACAGGGGGGGTGCTCCGCATTTTCAGCTAAGGAGTACCCCATGAAACCGGAAACGAAATTTCGCCGTGCGGTCGTCAAACTGGCCAAGTCCTTCGGGATCGAGGCTGCGTGCGAAGACTACATGGGCGGCCTCGACAGTCGCACACGCAAGGCCTGGAAGACCTTCATCCTGAAGTCGGACAAGGCCGAGTTGCCGCAAGGCTTCGCGCCAGCGCTCGAGCAACTCAACAACGAAACGTTCGAGGGCATCCACGCAATGACCGGATTGCCCTGCCGGATCGAGATGGCTGTGCGCGTGATGAAGCTCGATGGCCGCTACTTCAACTTCAAGGACGCCACGCTGATCCCTCGGTCGTGACGCCGGACAAGGAGATTGGCATGCCTACAGCCCTGAAACCGTTGGCCGCAACGCTCGTCACCGCACTGGAGTCGGGAAACGCAGCTGAACTGGCAACCGCAGTGCTCGCCACGAATCACCGGGGCAAGCTGCTGCGCTGATCAAGATGGCGATCGACACCGACCTACCGAGGCTCGTGCATAGCCGAAAGGCGGCCTGAGCAACTTCACCCTCAAGCGGAACCCGCCACCCATGGTGGCGGCGACCGCACGATCCCAGGAGAAACATCATGCTCACCCTCATCAACGGTGACGGCGCCGGCGTGCGTCCGCAGCAACATCTCAACGACGTACTGGCAATGGCCAAGCGGCTCATCAGCTACGTCGAACGGAGCCAGCCGGAGGTCGCGCATCTGCTTGCGGCGAACCTGACCCCGATCGAGCGCGGCGTTGTGACGAATCGCATGCTCGATCGCGGCATCCAGGTTCAGACCGTTCTCCGTGTCCTTTCCTGAAAAGGAGCGAGCCATGCGAGAGCGAATCGAGTACCTGAAGCGCCGCATCAGCGAGTTTAAGCGCCTCAACGAGGATCGCGGATACGCGCTGCTACTGGCCATTGAGTTGCGGATGCTGCTCAACCGGCAACGTCAGCTCGATGCTGTCTTGTCCATGTCGGGCGGCACCCCATTGGGCCTGGAGCTGCGGCACAAGGACGGTCGTCTCATTTCTATCCTACCCGAGCCCGACGGCTCATCGAAGGCACGCCTTGTACGCTACGGACCCGATGGGTTCTACGGGCATGAGGTCTTCAACGATCCGATGAAGGCACTGGATGAGGCTGTGTGCCAAGGCTTCGTCCAGGATGCGAGAGGCGCGCTCGACGCATTCGTCCTTACGCCGGTCTGGCAACGGGGGATGCGCTACAGCGCCATGCTGCAGCGTTACAACGAAGGTCGGATGAGCTTCGAGGAGTTCTGCCGCAGATCGCGGGAGGAGGCCGAAAGCGACAATCTCACGGCAGTCGAGTGAGGCAGGAACGGGGACGTCGGGCGTAATGCCTGCGTCCCCGTTTTTTCGTTCACCGGTTACCGACTCAGTTGCGCGCACTTCCCGGCTGGGCTACGATTCAGCCTGCTTCTTGGGCGTATTGCCCAGCAATGGCAGCTGGATCCAGCCAGGCGGTGTATCGCCAAACCCAGCCATTCAATCTACCCACCGGGGAAACCACCCCCGGCCGGGACGTGGTTTTCCCCATTTGCATTGGAGAAAACCATGTATCCGAATCAGATCCCCCTGTCGCAAATCGTTGTTGGCAACAACCCGCGTCGGTTTTTCGACCCTGCGGAGATGAACGAACTCGTCTCGTCCGTTCGCGAGAAGGGCGTGATTCAGCCCATCATGGTGCGCCCGTTGAATGACGGCTTCCAGGTGGTGGTCGGCGGGCGTCGCTATGCGGCGGCCAAGCAGGCGCACGGTGACGACTACGAGATTCCGGTCGTCGTCCGTGAACTGACCGACGCCGAGGCTGAGGAGCTGGCCCTGATCGAGAACGTTCAGCGTTCCGATATGAGCCCTGCCGAAGAAGCCGAAGCAGCCGCGAAGATCCTCGCGCGCTGTGATGGTGACCGGGAGGAGGCAGCCAAGCGTCTGGGTTGGACCCGTTCCACCCTGGACAAGCGACTGGCGCTCATGAACTGCGCCCAACCAGTGCGTGACGCTTTGGTCGAGCGCAAGATCAAGCTCGGTCACGCCGAGCTGATCGCGGGCTTGTCCAAGGACAAGCAGGAAGGCGTTCTGAATGCCCTTCTCAAGGCACCCGAGCTCGTCTCGGTGGCTGAGTTGAAGGTGCAGATCCAGAAACTCGCCAACGCCCTTTCCGCTGCAATCTTCGACAAGACCGACTGCGCGGGTTGTCAACACAACTCGGGCAACCAGCAAGCACTCTTTGGTGAAGCGGTCGATGACGGCCACTGCACCAATCGTGACTGCTGGAGCACGAAGACCGACCAAGCGCTCGAGGCCAAGAGGGAGTCCCTCAAGGATGAATTCCCCGAGGTGCGCATTGTTCGTCCGGGCGAGAACTTCACCGTGATCAAACTTGTAGCGGAAGGGGCGACTGGTGTAGGTGAGGATCAGGCTCAGGCTTGCCGCTCTTGCGGGAAGTACGGTGCGGCCATCAGCGCGGTACCGGGCAAGGTCGGCAACGTCTTTCGCGGTCTGTGTTTCGACGCCCAGTGCAACATGCAGAAGGTCAAGGCGCAGCAAGAAAGCACCCTTGCTGCAGTCACGGCTGCAGCCGAGAAGCCAGCGGGTGAGGGTGTTTCGACGTCCGGAGCTGCTAAGGCTCGAAGTGCGGGTAAGACCGCGCAGAAGGCCGAGAAAAAGCCGACTGAAGTACAGGACTCGACACGCGTGAAGGATTACCGGGTGAAGGTCTGGCGCAAAGCCTTGGCTAAGCATCTGGCGTCCAACCCGCAGCAGAACGAACGGGTGCTCATCGCGTTGGCGATGACCGGCGAAGGCCGGAACATCTCCGATAAGACGGTCAAGGCAGTCTACAAGGCCTTGACGCAGCAGGACGTCCCTCCGAATGGCAAGCCTGAGGAGATCTTCGTGCTACTGGCGGATGCATCGGATGAGGTGGTCGTAAAGCTCCTCCGGACGCTGGCCCCCTCGGTTGCGGAAGGGATCGATGAGTTCAAGCTGGTCGCGTTGATGAAGACGCTACGCGTGGATCTCACGGCCTACTGGAAGCTCAACGAGGAGTACCTCAACTTGCTCACCAAGAGCGAGATCGAGGTCATCGCCGAGCAGGTGGGCATCAAGGAGCACCTTGGCAAGGACTACGCAAAGCTCATGGCGGGCAAGAAGGACGAGATCGTGAAGAAGATCCTCACGGTCGACGGCTTCGAGTACGCCGGAAAGCTGCCGGGCAACATGCTGTACGGCAAGAAGTAACAACCACACCACCCGGCTTTTGTCCGGGTGGTTTTCCTCAGCGTCACGGAGTGGGCGTTGTGGAAAGCGAGTTTCTGGTCGTCCATTGCGGATGCCGAAAATCACAGACCGATGTTTGCCGGATCTGTGGGCTACGCGAGTAGCCGACTCTTCGAGTCAGCAAGCCTTTCAACCCCGCTGGGAACCATGTTCCCGGACGGGGATGGTCTCCCCGCATCACATGGAGACCATCTATGAGGTTCAATTACTTCAAAGCCGCTGAGAAAGTGGCAAACGCACTCCAGGCAGCGTCAGTTCTCACCCCGGCAGGGGCGGAGCTCTTGCTTGGGGCGGACGTTTTGGAAGGCGAGGGTGCTGTCATGCTCGTCATCTACATTGCTGTATTCGTGTTGTTCAACCTGCTCGCGGCAATCGTGGCCGGCTTCGAGGACGACAGCACTTGATCAGCCCCATGGGTTGAGCATTGTGCGTTGGGCAACTACGATTAAGCATTCTAGGAGAGAGGACAATGTCCGAAGCAGCTACCACCATCATCGTTATCCTGAGCGGCTCACTGGCTGTCGGGGTTATCGCGGTGGCCTTCCTGTACTGGAAGATCAAGGGTAAGCACTGATGCGTTGCATCAGTCGATGACCGCAATGTGCGGCAAGCCCCGGTACTTCAGGCCGGGGAAGGATAGCGCGTTCGCCGCAGGCGAACTGGGGCTTGAAATCCGGATCGGATGTGAGAGCCTGTTCTCTGGCCGCGGGACACGCGGTTCTGGCCGGCGACGGCCAAGCGCTCGTGGAGGGAGAGGTGCACACAGGCCGCCCGGTGAAGCGAGAACCTACCGAAGGGGTAGGCCATGCGGCCTAGCCCAGCAGGGATCCCCGCCCTTCCCGCTGCGCGGCGAGCGAAGCGAGAGGGCGGGGAGGATGTCAATGAAAGAGAACAAGGACGTTCTCCGGTGCCCCCTTTCGGGGGTATCCGAGAATGGCTTTTCTGACCTTCGGGTCGAAGCGGTAGCTGGACTAAACCGGGTCGAAAGACCGAACCCAGCCTTCAACGCCCATCCAGGGCACATCAACCCCGCGGGGATCACCTATCCCCGGTCTGGGGCATGGTGGTCTCCGCTTTTTTTTGGAGATTCACCATGTTTCAAGTCCTGTCTCAACTGCTGGCCTCGTCTTCCTCGGTGGAGCTTTTCGTCACCGGCGACAGCGAGAACCTGACGGTCACCGTGATCCCCAAGGTTACGGACGCCAAGGAAGCAGCACTCAAGACCCCCTTGAGTCTCACCGGTACGCCGGCCGATCTCGATGAAGGGTTCGCTCAGGCGCTCGCAACCTACGTGACGGCTCGCAAAAGCCTGGCCGACCAGGTCGCGCAGACTGCCGCGATCCTCGATGCCGCCAAGAAGCAACAGGCGGCAAAGGCGGTGAAGAGCGCGCCCACGGCTGCACAGCCTGTGGCTGTGAGCATCGATGACCTCTCCGATGAGGAGGGCGAAGGCGATGCCGAGTCCGACACCTCCAGTGCACCGACTGTCCCGACGAGCAGTACTGAACCCAAGGCGAAAGCCGAGGCGGATGGCGCGTTTGATCTGGCGTCGCTGCTGGGCTAAGGAGGCGGAGATCATGGCACTCACCGTTACCGCCGCAATCCGCGTGTTCAACTACGCAGGCACCGAACTGCCGGACCCCGGTCCGCAGATGAGCCCTGTGCAGGTCCGAGACCTGTACAGCGCATCGTTTCCCGAACTGACCTCTGCCGAGGTCGAAGGGCCGGTGCGAAAGGGCGACAAGCTTGTGTTCGAGTTCCGACGTGCCGCCGGCACGAAGGGGTAATCATGAAATCGCTCAGAGAGAGGCTTGAAGCCATCTCCCGCGGCGAAATCAAGGAGACGGGTGGCGCTATCCCAGCGCTGCCCGTTTTTCATGATGAGGAGATGAAACGATGCGCCACCGCAATCTACGCGCTCATCGAGAAGTCCAAACGGAGCACACACGCAGCGGGGCGGCTTCAGCCGCCGCCGTCCGTCGTCCACGTGATCCTCTGAGGATTCCACGACGTATCGATGCTCCCGCAAAGTTCGTCGTGAACACACTCAATGGCGCCGCGCTGGCCGGCTTCGCGCTGGCCTTGTACGACGCAGGGTTTGTGTCCGAAGCAGACCAAGGGATCGAGATCGATAAGCTCGTCAAGACCGGGTTGGAGCGGGTCCGCCGCGACATCCTGGGCGAACTCGACCACGTCGACGAGCTCGGGCTGGTCGTCTCGACAACGCTCGAAGGGCTTGAGTGCTACACGAGCAATGACGACGACGATCTAAAGCAGTACTGGATCGGGATCGACCTGGGTAACGGCAACGCACCGGTCAGCGTGGGCGAAAAGCTCAAGCAGCTCGAAGCGTTGATGCCCGGGCTTGGCCAGACCGTCCTCGACACGCTCGAGACGGCCGGTGCCAAGACGACAGGATGCTGGTCGCCACGGTTCGTGCGAGAGACAGCCTCCTACACGCACTGGATGGGGGCAAACACCCAGGAAGAATGGCTCGAAGAACTCGAGATGTACAACTCGGACCCGGAAGATGCAGTGTTTGGGCCAGGCGAGTACGACAGCTATTTCAAGGAGTCGTGGGTCATTGACCCGACGCAGCCGCTTGACCCGTTCGCGCTCCTGCAATGCCTTGAGGAAGAAGAACCTGGCGTGGCAGCGATCGCTGAGAAGGTGCTCGAGATGCAGTGCCTGATCAAAGAAGGCGCGCACTTCACGTCGGTAGAACTGACCGATCGGGAATCCGTGTACCGCGGCGTCTGGATTCGTTGGGATGACGACGATCCGACGCAGCAGGTGCTCGACGACTACATCAACTACGCCAATCAGGGCGACGACTGCTACACGACGCTTTGCAGCGTGTGGGAGGTCGAGGCGACCCAGGAAGGCTTTGCGCAGTGGCTCAAGGGCTACATGCAGGGCCTGAAACTCTACAAGACGCTCGACCAGCTCCTGGGGCTGCTCTCTTGCGTCACTACCGGAGATCAAGATGTCGGTAACAATGAATCTGAGTGAGCAGCCGTATCGCGCTCAGCATGCGGTGTTGCTCTATGGGCAACATCGGCCGTCCTACGTGTCGGTCCATGAGGTCGCCGAGCAGCACGATGGCTCACTACGGATCGGTGTGGGGACGCCGGCGACGATGTCGGGCCTGCGCGAGCTTTTCGACCAACTCGATCCGTCCCGAAAGGTTCGGCCCGTGTTCTTCGAGGCCAATGTTCTGTCACAAGGGCCAGGTTGGCTCGTGTGGTGGATGAAACCCCAGACTCGTCGCGTATGGTTTGACGGTTCGGGGTTTAAAGACGAAAGCGCGGAAGTGCCCCATCCGGGGCTTGTCTTCGCGGTGAGCGCACTGGGTTGGCAGGTCTTTGCAGTAGGAGGCAAGGGCCGTCCTCGCCCGGGGACCAAGCTCTACCAGGTGCCGTACTTCAATGTCTGGGAGGGCGGCAGGATCTGCACCGGAACGGCCAGAACCCCCGAAGGCGCCAAGGCACAAGAGCCGAAGGCTTGGGAGGACGCGTTCTTCCTGTCCAGGTTCAGCCACCCGAACATTCATGAGGCCAACAAGCTGGTGAAGTATCGCGGCGGGCCGGTGAAGTTCTGGAAGGCCATGCTCAAGGGCAAGTTCAAGTCGTTCCCCACCGAGACGCTCGTGGAGACGAACTGGACGGTCAGCAATCTCCTGGAGAGCATCGGGAGGGCACGCTGATGGACCCGCGTGACGCCATTCTTCAACAGGTCACGCCGACGGTGATGGTGCCCCTCTACGGGGCATTCGAGCCGCTCGGCAAGCTGGGCCATCGGTTCCTGAGCGCAGGCAACGGTGAGTGGTTGGAGGTCCGTCGTTCGTGGCTGTACGCACGAACCCGGAATCTTTCGCCGGGCGCCGTGGCCAAGCCATACGGGCAGGTGACTGGGACGATCGAATGGTTGATGCCGGCCGTCCCGGTCGAACTCTTCAAGGCCTTCGCTCAGATGGCCCGGGCCAGCGCTCCCAAGGAGGCGGCGGCCTGGATCACCTGGAACGAGCTTACCGGCGAGTTCTCGTTCAAGCCCGTTGGGGTCCGGTCAGCATCCGAGGCCGCCATCCACTTCGACCGTCCGCGGCTCGATGAGGGTGAGCATCTGGTGGTCGACCTGCACTCACACGGCACCGGCAAGGCGTTCTTCTCCTCAACAGACGACGCGGACGACAGGGGCGAGGTCAAGGTCTCGGTCGTCCTCGGTCACTGCCATCAGGAGAGGATGAGCACGGTCATGCGACTGTGCTTGCTGGGAAAGTACATCGCGCTCGAGGTGGAGTCATCCGCCAATGGCGCAATCACATTCAAGGAGAGCAACATGAGCAAGCAATCCAGCTATACGGGGCGATGAAATGGAGCACTTGATTCATCACCGCCTGCTTCAAGGGCCAGTCGAGATCACGGTGGTCGGTGCCGGCGGCACCGGCAGCCACGTGATCAACGGTCTGGTGCAACTGCATACCGCCATGGTTGCCCTCGGGCATCCGGGGGGACTGAAGGTCCATGTGATCGACGACGACACCGTGTCCGAGTCGAACGTGGGGCGCCAGGCATTCGTGTGGTCCGATATCGGCCAGCCCAAGGCTGAAGTCCTCGTGAATCGTCTTAACCAGGCCTTCGGCCTTTACTGGACAGCCGAGGTCGGTCGTCTTGGTGAAGGCGATCGTTCCGGTGCTCCGAATCGGACGGATATGGTCATCGGCTGCGTCGATAACCGTAAGGCGAGAAAGGCGATCACCGAGGGATTCTCCGCTGGCGCCTACTACCTGGACATGGGAAACCGTCAGAACGACGGTCAGATCGTGCTCGGGGAGTTGGGCAAAGGGGCGAAGGTGCTTACCCGGAACGGACAAAGCCGGTTGCGACTTCCCACCGTCGCAGACCTGTTTCCGGAAACGGTCGAGGAGGGGCTCGATGCGAGTGACGATCAGCCCAGTTGTTCGCTGGCTGAAGCGCTCGAGAAGCAGAGCCTTTTCATCAACCGCGCAATGGCGCTACATGCCCTCAACCTGCTGTTCAAGCTGTTTCGGTACGGCAGGATCGAGAGTCATGGCGTCTTTGTGAATCTGGCCACGGATCGGGTTTCGCCCCTGGCGATCGACCCGCAGACGTGGATGCGATTCGGCTACGTTGTCGAGGAAAAGGTCGCAGCGTAGTGCCCACAAAGAGAAAGCCCCGCAAGCCAGTCACTGGCTTGCGGGGCTTATCTCGTTAGGGGTGTAATCAGCCGCCGCCGTTGTCGCAGTGTCCAGTATCCCCTCCGCCAGGGAGTGTGCTGCAGCCGCAGTTGAACTGGAGAACAGTCCCGTATTTTTTGGACTGCAAGCCGTCCGTATAGGCAAAGGCCCCCCGCATGTGATCGAGGTCGATGTTGGCGTGGGGGTTCGAGAGCAGGTGTTCGATCGTGCCCTGCTGATCATCTTGGATCGCGCCGTAGCCGGCTCCAATATATGCAGTAAGGCTGCCGTGCGAACGAATTAGGTCACAGATAAGGGCTGGGCCGTTCGGGCGGCCTACGTTGCGAGATCTCCAAAGGTTTCCAGACACATCGATGTCGCCCCGAGAATCAAAGACTGTGATTACCTGTGAGCTTGGAAGGGACTCAAAGCGTGCAGTAGGTGCGTGAAGGCCACCCAGGTAATCGATCCACTGCCCGTCTTCCTGTAGCACGAGGGCGCCACCTCTGCCGTCGCTAGCTGCAACGTACATTGAACCTGGTCTGCCTTGGTCGTTAGGAAGCGGGTGGATGATGATCTGTACAACCTCGTAGGGGTCCATACATCCGGAAGCCTCGTTGTATGAACGGTAGCCCCGAAGGTAGTAGCCCTGGATCATGCCGCGGTTCACCGATTTTTTGAACACAGACGTGCATTGCTCAGCAGCAAACCAGCTGTAGCCAACTGAGGGTACTCCCAAGCTTGCCAATGTCACAAGCAGAGCAGGTAGCTTGAATCTCATCCGAGGCATCTCCACAAGGCGTAGTCGCAGACGATCCATAGTGCTCCAAGCCAACAGGAGGAGTTGCCCCGCAAAACACCCCCTTTCACTAGTTATGTTCGAGCGCGCGCAGGTAGCGATCTACAAGGGCCAGACCTCCATGATCGGCGGCAAGCCCTGTTCGGGCCTGCCCGACGGTTCCACCTTCGATATGCTCCGCGACCTGAGCGGCCAACATCAGGTTCGACTCGAACAGGAACCGGGAGGCCTTGATACCCCCTGGCGCTGGGGACCCGGTTCGACCGAGCTTGCTGTGCTCGACGAGTGTGCGATCAAGCGGAGCGAGTAGGACCAGTCGGTCTTGGGCACGCGTCGTGGCAACGTAGTACAGGCGGCGTTCGTCTTCAATCGGCGCCCCTTGGGCGGGAAACTGTCCCTCGGCCAGATCTGGCAAGAGAACGCATGGCCATTCGAGCCCTTTGGACCGATGCACGCTGGTGATGAGCACACCGTCAGCTGCTTCCTCCTGCCGGGCTACGATCTCGCGCATCAGTTCCCGAAGCGTAGCAACGGTGTGCTGGTGCTCGCGCGCAAGTTCGATGACCTGGCGGATCATGCGACACCGCTCATCGATGCGTTCCTTTCGCACACCCGTCCGGTGGATGTGCTCAAAGAGGGACAGCCGGCGGATGGTCTCGAGCAGGAACGGCGCTGCAGGCGCATCGGGGCTCTGCCGACTTGCCCACTCCATCGCGTCGGCCGTCTTGCCCCTGATCTGCGCGAGCCACGATTTCGCCCCGGAGCTCACCTGCCGCAGGGTGCGCGACAGCGGCGCTCCTGGGGCCGTCAGCCGCGAGAGCTCGGCGCGCTTGAGGTACAGGGTCGGCGTGTTGAGCATGGCTGCGATGATTGCCTGCGCGTTGGACGGATCCCAAACTGCCGTATTACCCCCTGCCAGGCTCATGTAGCCACGCAGCACGAGCACTTCGGTCTGCTCAGCAAACGATGCGGCGCCGACGATGCGCGCGGGGATGCCATGCCGGTGCATGGCAATCTCGACGCCGACTGCGTTGGCGTACTCTCTCACAAGGATGGCGATCTCGTTGAGCTGGCGGCCCTCTGCAATCCATGCGTGGATCTCCTCGACGGCCAGATCGGCGGGCCCATGGGTGTGTAGACGGACTCTGATCCGGGTCGAATGGGCGGTGCGCGAAACGCAGAGCTTCTCCGCTCGCATGGTGTTGTTTGCGATGCAGGAGTTCGCCAGCAGCGACAATGCATGTCCGTACCGGAAGGTGCCTGTTAGGTTGTAACTCTTCACTCCCGGGAACTGCTTCTCGAACAGTGAGAGCATGAATTCCGGTCTCGCGCCTCGCCAGCCGTAAATCGTTTGGTCGTCGTCGCCAACGACCATGACCGAGGCACGTTCGCCGGCGACCATTCGCACCATCTCCATCTGGGCGTCGTTGATGTCCTGGAACTCGTCGACCAGCACGTGTCCGTAGTCGTCTGCGAGTGACGCGCGCACCAGCTCATCCTGTCTGGCTTGGAGAACGGGGTCGTAGATCAGGTCAGCGAAGAAGCGCAGTCCGGCGCGGCGGCGCCGAGCCTCGAAGAGCTTAAAGGAAGACAGCAGGCGAGCGGCGTCCGAGGCCCAGCCTGGCAGAGGGCCGCCCGTATAGAGCGCCCCTTTGAGCATGTCGATGGCCGACAGATACTCATCGAGCGCTTCATTGCTCAGGTCCTCGGGCTCCTCACCGTATTCGGCGAAGTGCTCGCTGAGCACCTGCCTTGCAAACTGGCGCGATTCGGATGCTGAGCTGACAAGCCTTGCATGAGACAGCGCACCGTCACAGGCGAGCTTTCGCGCCAGCCGCCTGCCGAAGCTGTGAAACGTGAAGACCTCGGGAGCTCCATCGGGCAGGCGCCGTGAAAGCCTCGACCGAAAGTCATCGGCCGCGCTCTTGTTGAACATTAGCACCAGGATCTGGTCGAGCCTCGAGCCCGACTCAACAAGATGCGCGATCCGCTCAACGAGCGTCGCGCTCTTTCCCGAGCCAGCAACGGCACGCACCAGGGCGTGGCCGGTACGGTGCTCGACGACTTCGAGTTGCTCACGGGTAGGACTGAACATCGCGTGCATGCTTCCTGATCTCAGCCCGTAACGGGATCGATACCGTCCTCGGGGGTCGGAGAGATGAGGGCGTAGCGCGGCAATTCGAGATCGGAGATCGGATCGACATAGCCGTGCCAATCGCCAGTGGCCTGCAGTCGCTTGAAGGCGCGCACGCCACGACGGAACTTGATCTCGCCATTACGCATGACGCTCTGGCCTGCGCGGTGAATCCAGATCCCGTGTGGGCGCCCGGTTTCGATGAAGATGAAGTAGAAGGGAAGCGTCTGACCCGTAAAGGCCCGTACCCCCTCGGTGTACATGAAGGCCTGGAGGTCATATTCCATCGACGCCACCTGACGTGCGACCTTCTCGGGACGCGCGTCATCGATGCTCTTCACGTCGAAGATCACGAACGGAGTGAGGCAATCGGCCCTGATCCGGCAGCCCACACCGGTCTCCTCGTCGATCCAGAAGATCGACTTTTCGACCTCGCCGATGTCGAGGGCCGCACGAAGCGGATAGGCGTCGAACTGGGCCACCGCCTTGACGACGCCCTCGACTGCAGCCGATTCCGTCGCGTTCAGAATTTGCTTGTCCGGATTGGCTGCCTTGAACTCATCCCAAGCCTTGCCTTTCCGATACCCAGCATAGGTCACGTAGTGCTTGGCGTACTCAGCCGGCTCGAGCACTGCGGCATGGATGGCCGTTCCGATGTTGGGCGCCTTCTCCTCGCTCTCCCCGTTGAGGTACTCGAAGTAGTGCGCCGGGGAACGGAGCAACTCCTTCATCCCGCTATTGGAGATGAAGGCTTTCTGCGCATGGTAGGTGGCGTTGTCCATCGTGGCCGTGAAACTGCCCGAAGAGACGCCATCACTGACGTTCTTCAGCAGCTTCTTGAACTCATCCCCATAGGGCAGCAAGGGGGTTTGGACATCGAGGTCCTTGTCCAGAAATACTGATGCGCTCATCACTTAAACCCTTTGGATTGCATACAAATCCAAGGTATCCCAGGCGGGCTGTTCTTCAAGCCCCCAATTTGCATTGAACGTGACCGCCCGCAAAAGGGGCTAAACGAGCTGTTTTACGTGGGGATGTCCTAACCGCGATCGCGATAGCCTCGCCTCTTGCAGAAGTCGACATCGGCTGTAGCTTGGATCGCATGCGAACACATCAACAGAACTTCACGAGAGAGGACATCGTCTGGGTTAGCGCCTTGGATGTCCGTACGACCACCGAGATATTCGCCAAGAGCTTTACTGAGTTTGGCCTCGACGGCTTCCTGCTGGAGCGAGCCAACGAGAGCCTTTCGATCATTGACCCCTCAGGTTGTTCTGTCCTGCATGTTGATGACGTGCGTGGGAGTGTGCGTCGTGAGGACGGCCTTGGCGCTGTGTTGATCCTGGCCAAAACGATTGACCTCTTCCCTGAGGTGATCTCAGCCGGCTACCGGGACGGAAGACCGTTTCTTCTGACGGATGTGACCGAAGTTGACCTGCTTGCACGATGTCCGCGAGCAGACCTTGATCGAATGTGGACACTTGCTATTCGTGCAGGACTCCTCTCCGCAGGGTCTTTGAGCGACTGCATGCGCCGCCAAATTCTCTCCCCGACACCTCCCGCCCCTGTCATCAATGGCGGGTTTCAGAACACCCTATCTCTGGGCTGAGGTTCACACCATGAAAATCAATGAGGCTGTAGGCCACCAATCTGAGATGGTCATGGCAACAATGGCTCGAGAGCAGTGCATCAAGAGCTGGGTGCTGGAACGGTTCAAGGCCAAGACTGAGGATGAAGTCACAGCGCTGCTTCGCACTGTACGTCCGTCCCATGCAATGATCGTGCAGCAGGCCATTCGCTCTACGATCGAGTATCAGACGATTGCGCTGGGAAGCAGGCAGTACGAAGTGGAGTTCTTCACAATCCCATTTGTTGTCGCGTCATCGGGTCAATTGAGTCGGGATCAACTCAATCTCGAGGGCATCATTCCCGCGATAACCCGCGCAATGAAGGAGCATCGATTGGCATCAAACGCCAACGGCGGCGCCACAGTCCTAAGTCATGCCATTCCCCATCAGCGCATTCGGTCCCTGGCCTTTGCTGACATGTTCGCTGCAACGCGCGAGATCTTCTACTCCAGTGTCGCGACGCCAGGTGCTCGACAGCAACGCATCCAAGCGTTCCGGATCGGTAACGATTCTCCATTTATGGAAATGCCCTCCGGTGATCATTTTGCGGGTCATCTGGTCGGTTGTAGCTACCGGAGGGTTGGGGCCCCGGCATCAATAGCGCGCAACCCCGCCCTGTTCGGGCTGAAGCTCAAGACCTTGCTTGAATCTCACTTTGCAACCCCTTCCATGGACGTCACCGCGTCGGTGGGATCCATGGCACCCATTTATACGGGGATTGAATCATGTGCGGTACTGCAGACCGACAGGTTTGCGCGTGCTCTGGCGCACACCTATGCGGGCGATGAGGTCTGTGCAGAGATCACCGCAGACGTTTCCGTGGTTGAGCCAGGCATCACGGAACTTAGCGTTCGGATCAAGCGTGCGAGCTCCCTCGAGACCATTGCCGACCTGAAGGTGACGTTCAATCTGAACGAGGCGGGTGGTATTGGGGATGCCCTGGCTCGTGTAGCAGGTATTTTCGATCATGACGAACAAGTCATGCGGCACACGACTCGCTACGCAACGATGATCAACTGAGGTTCAGGTTAATGCTGAGACAGGCAAGGTATTCCGTCCAGCAGCGTGGCGTCACGCTGCTGGAGGTGATGGGTGGGTTGGCGGTCGGGTCGATCATGATCGCAGGGCTGGCGACGATGGCCAGCGTATCGATCGAGGACACAAAGGCGCAGCAGGCCGCGCTACACCAGAATGCGCTGGGTAAGGCTGTCGTAAACTGGATGTCGGACGCCGCCAATCGCAACGCTGTGACCTCAACAGCGACTTTAAGTGTGCCCCGCAAGATCACTCTTGCCGAGCTTACTCCCCATCTGCCAGCTGGCTTCTCCGCAGAGAACCCATACCGTCAGACCGTCTGCGTAATGGCCTACTACGATAGCTCTACCAAGCGTATTGAGGCTGCGGTCACAACCGAAGGAGGGTCAGCGATCAACGACGCCCAGTTGGGCTATATCGTTGCACATGCCGGTTCAGGTGCTGGGGCGATCTACGCATCTCAGCCGACCGTGGCGAGAGGCGCATTCGGCTCGTGGCAGGTAACGGTGACCGATTACACGACCACGTCAGCAGCTCGGAACTGCTCTGGCTCACCTGCAGCGGCCGGTCGGTTGATGAGTCTGTTGCCCTTTGACGAGTCGGGGCTCTTTGGTATGACCGGTGCGGGCGAATGGCTGGCACGCAATGCAATCCCAGGACGCCCAGATCTGAACCGGATGAACACTACGCTCGACATGGGCGACAACCGGGTAGTGGGCCTGCAGCAGGTGCTCAACGTCCCCACCGATACCTGCACCGCGGCTCGCGAAGGCAAGGCTGGTCGCACCACGACGGGCGCACCACGCCTGTGCTCATCTGGAGCCTGGGTCGCGGCCGCCTGCTCGACAGGAGATCTGGCTTCTGGCTCCGACGGCAAGCTCTTGTCGTGCCAGGCCGGGGTGTGGAAGTCCCAGGGATCAGCGTTCTGGGAGGACGCTGTGACGAACGTTGCGGCGCTACCCGGATGCAGCGCATCCATCTCAGGGCAGACCCGGGTGGTGCTCAATGGAGGCGAGGCTGGTGGCGCTGGCCGTGCGCGTGCCTATACATGCAACGGCGCTGGTTGGGTTGCCCTGGGGCTCGACAACCTCGGCAACCTCTCAGTGCCCGGCACGGTGACAGCGACCAACGTTAATGTCTCCGGTACTGTCACGACGAACGCCGTAAATGCGTCAGGCAGAGTCACGTCCGCAGATATCGTGACCCAACGCGTGTACGATGCCAATGACACAAATTTCTACATCGATCCTGCTAGCTCCTCGCGGTTAAACTACCTCGACATCGAAGGGGTCCAGATCAACCAGGTGGCAACAGAAGGAACAGCATGCGCTCCAAATGGTCGTGTTGCTAGAGATACCGTTGGCTTGCTACTTTCTTGCCAATCCGGGGTGTGGCGAAACGGGGCCGGAGGGCTTAGTTTGGCCTCTACGTGGGTGAATATGGCTTCGCTTCGCTCAATCGGCCCAACTTATATCAACGATAGGCCTTATCCGATTTATGTATCAGTCTCTCATCACAATGGGCTAGGCAGCTTTTATGTTGACGGGATACTTGTGGCGAGAGAGCAAGGTGCAAACAGCGGTGGGACACATACAGCTACAATGATTGTCGTGCCTCCTGGTAGTTCATACCGTGTAAGTGGGATCACCAACTTAATTGGATGGGCCGAACTGCGGTAAGAGCCTGCTGGAACTCCGGAAGCATATCCATATCCTTTTCATGGTTTGCCAATCCGATATTTTTGAGGAAGGCTCAATGGGTAACGAATGTAAAGGATGTCTGCGATCAACTAATCGCAGAGCTTGGGTGGGGAGTCACGAATTGAAATATTGTGACTATCAGCAAAGTCTCTGCATGTTTTGGTTATCCGGACTACCCAAGCTGTTCTCCTGGCTGCGATAGCATTGCTGTCAGACGCTACTATCAAGGCTCATGCTCTGATATGCATGGCTCGGGAGGACAGGTTGGACACTCTGAATGATTGTGCCGCATCAGGTGATTAGACGCGACTGAACTCCGGCAGGCTTTTCAGAAGTCTTGCCCCATAGGCTTTGGTGGTCAGCCGGCGGTCGAAGATCGTGATTCGACCTCGATCCTCCTCGGTTCGGATGAGCCGCCCGACCCACTGGATCAGGATGAGGCCCGCTTTCGGTAGGGTGAGCTCGGAGAAGGGGTTCCCCTTGTTCTTCTCCACCCACTCGGCAAGGGCCTCTTCAAGCGGCGAATCCGGGGGAGGGAAGGGGATCTTCGCGATCACCACGTGCTCACACAGCGCACCGGGCAAATCCAACCCTTCGCCAAGGCCCGCCAACCCGAAAAGGATGCTGCGCGCTCCTGATTCCACTCGCCGCTTGTGGCTCTCGATCAGGTCCGGGCGCGACATGGTGCCTTGCATCAGCACGTCAGCCTTCAGGTGATCGGGGATCATGGCGTGCACCGCTTCCATCTGGCGCTTCGATGAGAAGAGCACGAGGCTGCCACGGCGCCACGACTCGAGCAGTTCAGGTAGTAGCTGGCCGATCTCCTGCGTGTGGCCCTCTACCTCTTTCGGGTCGAAGCGCATGCGTGGAACCGCGAGCTGACCCTGGGTGGCATAGTCGAAAGGAGACTGCACGGAGAGCGTGGTCACTTTTGGCAGATGCGCGAGGCCCGTTTTCTTGAGGTAGAACCGGAAGTCTCCGAGCGTCGTGACGGTCGCCGAGGCGAGCACCACGGCCGCAGCTGACGACCAGAGGTGCTTGCGCAGCACCCCCGATGCGGTGATCGGCGAGGCATGGACGATGATGTCCTTGCCGTCGGCCGCAAGCTCAAGCCACTTCGCAAGCGGCGGACCGTTCTCGGGCCGCTCCCTGATCATGAGCTGCCACACGTCGATCAACGCGGCGAGCTTGCCCGAATACCCCCCGAAGTCCCGAATCAGCGGTTCCGCGGTGACTGCGCTTATCTCACCGGCCTCGATCGCATCCTCGAGGCCTCCACGGACCTTCTCCACCAGGCGCCCCGTGTCCTGGGTGAGCGATGCCAGTTCGCCGGCGATGACGAGCATGTCGTCTTGGAGTTCGCCATTGGGGAAACGGTAGATCTTCTTCTCACCGAAGAGGTTTGCCGCGCGCAGAGCGCTCTGCAACTCTTTGAGCTTGGTCTCGAGTGCCTTGATGGTCTCGCCCACGCCATTGACGTTGCGCTTGGCCGGCATGCTGGTCATCACCCTCGCCAGAAACCCTGGCATGCGTTCGAGCCACCGGATCGAGCCCTGCAGCGGTGCGTGGGTCGCAAAACGCGCTACGGCGACGTCAGGGAGATGGTGAGCTTCGTCGAAGATGAAGATCACCTCGCTCGGCGCCGGCAGAAGTGGGCTTTCAGAGGCGAGGCAGGAGAGCACCAGATCGTGGTTGGCGACGATCACATCGGCGGAGAGAATCGTAGCGCGGGCCTTGAAGTAGGGGCACTCCGTGACGTGCGGACAGCGCCGCCCCGAGCACCCGCCCGAATCGGTTGTTACCCGCGACCAGAGATCCTGCGGGATCGTTTCCGGAAACACGTCCCGATCGCCCGACCAGCGCTTCTCGTCGAACTCCTTCACGAGCTTGCGCAGGAACTTGATCTCCTTTTCCTCGGGCTTTCGCTCCCACACCCCGGTGCTGGGCTCGTCGTCGAACAGTCCGTCCTGGCCTGCATTACCTGCCACTTGGTTCAGCCGTGCCGGGCACAGATAGCGTCCTCGACCCTTGGCCAGGGCGTACTCGATCTTTTCCCCAAAGTGCTTGGTGAGGGCTGGAAGATCCCGCTCGTAGAGCTGCTCCTGAAGCGAAACGGTCCCCGTGGACACCACGAGCTTTTTACCCATCGCCTTGGCCATGACCAGTGCGGGGATCAGGTAGCCGATGGTCTTGCCCACACCGGTCTTGCCCTCGACCACGATGATGTTCTGCCCGTCAGCCGGCTCATCTTCCTTCAGCCGAGTACGGGCGAGGGTGTTGGCGATACCGGCGATCATCTCCCGTTGGCCGTATCGAGCCTTGAAACCGGGGATTCCCGCCTGAACACGACTGTAGAAATTTCGCACCCGCTGCTTGAGGGCTTCGTCGGTCAGCATTCGAGCACCACCGGGTAGTCTTCCCATGCCACCGAGTTCGCGGGCGACCCGGCTGGGACATCCTTGGCGTGGATTGCACAATCCATGTCCATGCACGCAGTGGCCGGGATGGCGAGATAGGCGAGCACAGGCTCACCGTCGAACGACTCAGCGGGAGAGCAGATGACGTCACACAGCACGTCACCGACAGTTTCACGGCCGCAGTACGTCGTATCGGGGATGGGGGAGAATTTCGCGTTCATGCAACGAGCGTCGCACGAACGTCCCGGAGTTCAAGCCCCCAATTGACATCCTCCCCGCCCTCTCGCTTCGCTTGCCACGCAGCGGGAAGGGCGGGGATTCCTGCTGGGCTAGGCCGCATGGCCTACCCCTTCGGTGGGTTCTCGCTTCACCGGGCGGCCTGACTGCACCTCTCCCTCCACGAGCGCTTGGCCGTCGCCGGCCAGAACCGCGTGTCCCGCGGCCAGAATGTTCTTCGCGGCATTGACGTCCGCGTGGTCGGTGTGGCCACAGGACCGGCACCGGAAAGCTTCGCCCTTGCGATTGTCCGCATGGGTGTGAGCGCAGGCGTGGCAGCGCTGCGAGGTGTAAGCGGGATGGACGAGCACGAGCACTCCATCGCGCCATTCGAGCTTGTACGCGAGCTGGTCCTTGAACATCGACCAGCCCTGATCGAGGATCGAGCGGTTCAGGCCCGCCTTCTGACGCACCCGCTTGCCGGGCGCCTCCTGCGAGCCTGCGGCCGAGGCGCTCATCGATCGAACCTTCAGATCCTCCAGGCACACGAGCGCGTGTTCGCGGGCGATCTGCGTCGACAGCTTATGCAGGAAGTCCGCCCGCTGGCGGGCGATCCCCTGGTGGATCTTCGCCACCCGGGCTTGTGCCTTGCGAAGCCGGTTCGAAGGCTGCAGCCGGAACCCCTTCGGGAAGGGTTTGCCCTTCGGGATGCCGGCGGCGACCTTGGCCGCTTCGAGCTTGCGAGCCACCGCTCGCTGGTAGCGGCGCAAGCGCTGGACGGCACGCTTGTGCGCATCGAGCGGCGCGATCCGCTGCCCGGTGTCGAAGGCGGCGAAGTTCGCCACCCCGCGATCGATGCCGCAGGCCTTCGGGCCGCGCTCGAGCGCCCCGGCCTCGAACGCGCAGGCGATCGACACGTACCAGCCATTGGCCTCGGCGCGCAGCGTGACCGTGATCGCTCGCCCCTCGATGGGGCGGCTCGCCCGGTAGCGCAACCAACCCACCTTGGGAAAGCGGATGCGCCCGTTGGCCGCGTCCACCGAGAAGCACTTCACATCGGTCTCGCGCAGACCGATCGGGTCGCCGCGGCGCTTGAACTTCGGGTAGCCGCCTTCCTTTCTGAAAAAGCGCTGGAAGGCGCCATCGAGCGCACGCACCACGTTTTGCAGCGCGTGCACCGGCACCTCGGCAAGATAGGCCGTCTCCGGGACCTTGCGCCAGGCGGTGACCCACTGGCACATACCCGCGAAGCCGGCATACTTCTCGCCACGCTCGCGTCGAGCCTGCTGCTCGGCCAGGGCGAGGTTCCACACCTTGCGGCTGCACCCCGCCCAGCGTCGTAGCACCGCCTCGGCCTTGCGGTTGCTCCGCATCCGATACCGGTACGCACGATGGAAGCCCGCTCCCTCACTCATGCGATCAGGCTCTCACGTCCGGTCCGAATTTCAAGCCCCCAGTTCGCCTGCAGCGAGCGCGCTATCCTTCCCCGGCCTGAAGTACCGGGGCTGGACGCGCATTTCGGTCATTACTGGGGGAGACTTTCGGGGAACGTCTCGGGCCAGGACAATCGATCCTCGGGTTGTATGAGTTCGGGACGGAGGTGCTTGCGACCAAGGTGTTCGAGGTGCAACGCAACGTCACCGGTCACACCATACTCCGCGATGAGCCTGTGGCTTGTCGAGTCGGCGAGGCGGTTTGTGCTCAGCAAAGCACAGGGCGAGCCGGTTGATGTCGAGGAGTTCGTGGATAACGATAGCGAGGCAGACTGGGATCCGGCTGACGCCTGAGCAGATCCTGCGCTAGTGTTCCGAGCCAGCAACGAAGCGCTCGTCGCACGCGAGAAAACCCACATCGACGACGAACCAGCGGCCACGATCGCCTGGCTCAATCATCGCCAAGGCAAAGACAGGTTGATCCCCACGACGCCAGGTGGCGATCGCTTGGTCGTACTTGCCTTCAGCGATGTGGGTGACCTCCGCGCTCATCAGCAGGAATGGAGCTCCGTGAAAGTTGCGTAGGCGTAGCGGGCTGAGTGGCTGATCCTGACGCTTGGCCGACGCCAGTCGCCCGAGGACCAGGACCCGGCGACGCGCTTCGGTTGCACGCTTGATCGCCGCAGCGTTGTGGGCGTCGGCTGTACCGCCCTCATGTAGCTCCCCGATCACCAGGTTCTGCGCGAGTTGCTCGCCGTTGATCTCGATCTCGGTAGCCGCAGAGCGTAGTCGGTTCAGAACTGTGAACGTGTTGCGCTTGCCGGTCCAAGACGCCTTCCATTCGTTCAGGCCCGCAAATTGCCAGAGCCTTTGAAGCAAGTCCTCCAGCGTGACGCGATGCACCCGTGGGCTCTGCTTTGTGCCTACTCCCCTCGTCCCGCCGGTTGCGGGTGCCTGCCTTGACACTGTGAATCCCAAGGGCAGACGATCCTTTGGTGCCTCGTCCTGTTCAGTTCGATTGGGAGGCTCAGGAAGTAAGTTCTTCGCCCCTCGCGAATCACGGTGGAATCGGCAAGAATTCTTGTGCGCTTCACCTTGACCAGGGAACGCTTGAAGGTGATATCGGCCCCGACTTTCGTGGACTGACAGTTGCAGTCGTGAAGAGTCGCCGGAGCACAGGCAGAGTACTGGTGTGCCGCTGGCCTTAGCCCTTGCAAGAACGGATTGCCAGAATGAGACTTTATGCGAGTCCGTTTGGGCGCTCACTCCGTATGTAGCTTGTCCGATCCGGATAGCGAAGAATCTGCTTTGCATCGAAGCGCCCTTTCTACTGGAGGTCAGCACCTAGCCGCATTGGACGTCCAATGTGTGCTTAGATTGACTTGCATAGCGCGTCGGCAATGCTCGAGATAACAGATTGCCCTCGTAGAGACACATCCAATGACGCCACGAGGGTGTTGTCGAACTTAAGATCCCGTATGGTGCCGAAGCCGCGCTGGCAGTCCGATTGAAGGATTGAGTAGATTCCGTAGTCGTATGTGTTTTTGTTTTTGTCGTGGATTCTGTACAGGGAAGTGAGCGCTGGTTTGTCCTTGTACTTACTCTTTTTAAAAGTCCGAACGTTCAACGCGAATTCATCACCTGATCTTTCAGCGGTGGCCACCTTATTCCATGCACTTGAATCGTTCTCCAGCGACACTTTCTGCGTGGTTTGATCCCATGTTTGGCAGGCCACGGTGGCCAGAGCATCTGTCACGGTTGGCCCGAACCGTACGAACTGAGACTGCTCCAGGAAGTTGCCCTGCATGTCGTTCGAAATCAAATACCCGTACCCGCTCTTACAGGCGCTGAGCTTTACAAAGACATGGTAATACTCGAACTTATTCGTCTGAATGTTCTTTCTTTCTACGAGGTAGCCGTATGCAACATTAGGTTTTCCACCCAGCGAGAAAAATGTCCCGCTCCCTTTCTGGCCGTACCAGTCATAGGTCGACGTGCCGCTGATGTGAATCCAAGACGCTTCCTTGTCGTCAGCTAGAATGTGTCCAGAAAAGAGCAGGGTTGTAGCAAGGGCGAGTGCAATCTGGGTCCGCATGGATGTCTCTTCCGTTAGAGTGGTTGGGACTGGTAGGGTGGCCTGCGACTTCACGATTTTGTCATGCAGTTGCAAACTCCTTCTGCAACGACTTGCGTCGATCTATGCGAAATTTCACAGAATCCGATCAGAGTCCGCACGGTTGTGTGAAGAGAATGAGGATGTTTGCCTCTCAATCCCCTGTGTCAAATGGGTCGGTTTCGCAGGGCAGATCTCCAGTCTCGTAGCACGCGCTTACCCTTCAATCCAATCGACCGTTCGTCAGCACGGCGCCCACGCCTCCAAGATCCGGCTGCAGGAGCTCCCGACGGAGCTTGGATCAACCGAGCGAGTGCTTGCGGCTAGCACCGTTGATGGCAAGAATCCTTCCCAAAATGCCAGTCTCCTCTTGCTCAGAGAAGCAGTAGGTGTACAGGTTCTTAGCAGAACCATATCCCTGCTGGCCACCATACTTTCTGATCAAGGCCCGTACTTTAGTGAGCGGTAGCGACAGAAGGACCGACGGTGCCGCAGCGCGTTCGCAGTTGCGCTCTGAGCCAACAACTGCAAACCCGAGGGCTTTCGTGTAGTAGCCAACGTGGCGAGGATTTACCTCGATGAGCAGTGTTGTGCTCTCGCTGACGACATAGGCGTACAGATACGCTATATGAAGAAGAGCTGCCATGACCTGCTTGTTCAGCTCGGTTTGGTCTATAGCAAATCTGGTGAGCTCGCAAAGGCGCGCGCCTGGAACCCGCAGCCTTGCTACCTCATGTGGGTATGTCGCTTCACATAGAAGCCCGGATGCACCATCCAGGCCGACAGTGACTGTCCCCAGAACTTGCGTTGCGTTGCTCGCGCAAAGTGTGATCGAGTCAGGTCTCTCTGTATTCTTGTGATCAACTGCGTACCCACGCCATCTGTAGCGCTGTTCGATGAGCATGCTTGCTGCGCCACGATGTCCATCAGTGTCAGCCACTCTCACCTTGAACAAGAAGGTGGTCTCTATCGGCGAACGTTGTGCTGGCTGGACGAGCACCTGCCGCAGACCGTTTGAGTGCAGTGCAATGTCGAGGATCGCACCATCCGCTGAGGACGGTGTGTGAAGCTGGCGGTGGCCCATTGCAGTCATCCGCATTGCGTACCCCATTTGCCATTCCCAGTGGCCATCAGGGTCGCCTCACCTTCTCGCTCCGCGTGTTCGGCAGTGTCCGATTTCTCGACAGGACGGCCAAACCAGTTACCTTGGAGCAGCTTGATACCAAGCGAGGTCACGAAGTCACGCTTGGCTGGGCAGTCTATTCCCTCGGCAATGATCACTGCGCTGTGGTCGAGTCCGACACGCATCACCTTTTCAAGTGATCGGTGGTCATTTGCTTGAAAGCAGTCGTCTACCCATTCCCTGTCTAGCTTGAGGAAAGCCGGCTTCACGGCACAGACAAAGGCATCGTCGCCGTATTCGTGCCCTAAACGGCAGTCATCCAGCGCGACGTAGATACCGCTGCTCAAGCAACGGCGTGTGAAAGACGAAAGCGTGTTCGCGTCGCTTCTGTACGTCTGAGTGATATCGACAATGACACGTCGTGATGTTCTAGCTAGCCCCAAGAGCTCTCCAAAGTACTCATCGGAGGCTAGCTCGAGGGTGCGTGCTGAAACATTTACTGCGATTCGACCCATAGTTCGGGTGTCTTCCATTGCTCTACGAACAACACGAACCATGGCGCAATCGACCGACACAACGTAACCGCTCTGCTCCCATCGCCGGAACAGTCCTGCTTGAAGCGAAGCACTTCCCTTGAACCGAAACAAGGCCTCTTCAGCATATCGCCCCTTTCCATTCACCCAGACGATAGGCTGGAAGTACGGCTCGATGTAATCACATAGCTGCAACTGATGACCCCTGTTGAGTGCCCACTACTCAACATGAATTTATCCGAGGTCCTGCCTGGGGTTTAGGACGTAAAACGGCCCATTTCACCCCTTATGCATTAATGATGAAGCGGGGCCTCATGCTGAGGCCTGAATGAGTCAGCAAATGAGCGATGAATGAAACCAGAGCACTGCCCAATTTGGGCAAAGGGGCGCGATCCGTCCCCTTACGCAGCTCCCGAAGCTGGTTGGGGGAGATCTCTCCGAAGGCACGCCCGGGAAGATCGGGCTGTGGTGTAGCGCTGGGAGCGGCCCTGCGCTCTGATTATTGGACCACGCTAGCACCGCCCCGGCTGTTAGCTTGGGGTAGAGGTCATCGGATGCGCCGCACCCAAATCAGCGTGGTCGATGCGACGTGCAGGGGGAATCGAGCGGGACATGATAGTGACGCCAATAGCGTGCACGACCGCGGACTTCGTGCAGCTGTCTGGCCAGGGTCGTTGGCGCGTCAAGTGTGACTCGGACGACGTGCCAACCAACGCCAAAGGCCGGATGCCAGGGATCGAGTACGCTGTCGCACTGGTACAGAATCTGCAGGCTCCATCCTCGCGGAGGTGGATGGTCCTCGATCAAAGCCCAGTCACTGGTGATCTCGAAGGTTCGACCTGGTCGAGTTTCAACGCCATCGTTTAGTAGTGCGTACCTGCGAAGACTTGCCAGCGCCTGGATCGAAGCTCCCTTGATCGTGGTTTCCGCGCCTGGACCTTCGCCACGGAGATGCGCCTCAAGAAAAGGATGCGTCAGAAGCTGCTCAATGAGTGCGTTGATCCGTACTGCCCGGTTACGATACAGCACCTGTGCCCAGCGCACCCTGCAGCTGATTTCAGCAATGGATGCGTGAAGCGCCGGCGCCGGATCAAGATGGCCGCAGTCCAAACAAAGCAGCCCATGAGTGCTCGCTACCAGCAACCCCGGCTCATCGAATACCGGTCTTTCCGAACCACTTGCGCAGCTCGGACACCTGCTACGTGCGAACGGGTGATCACTGAGGCCGAATTGATGCTCGTTCACCGCCTGGATGAGCTCAGCATCGAAGGGGGCTCGATTGATCGGCATCGACGAGATAAGTCAGTTCGCAGGAGCGCTATCGACCTGATCGGCCTCGGCTCGTGACGTCTGCGATGACACGCTGTCAGCTTCCGCACGCGAGCTCATCTCCTCAACAAAGCGTTGCGCCGACAGATTTTTTGAGGCCTCCGCCTCGATCGTGCGCAACACCTGCGGCATCCACTTAGGCCTGTGCTCTTCTTTCTGGCTCCAATATGCGCGCGTATCTACCGGGTTGCCTTGGCGAAGCACATGCTTTCGGCCAAAGAACGGCGAAGAGGGAGACTCGCCGATGTTGAAGATCGCCCGATCCTCCTTCTCGGGGCAGCGCTCCTTGTTGAGGATCAGCGCATAGCCAATCGGCTTGTCAGGCTCCGGCGGCAGGATGACGCCGGTTGAGAGTTGCTCTTCTTCCCAGTCGCGTGCGAACTCCACCATCACGCCTTCGTATTTGCACTTCTTCGCCCACAGTGGGGCCTGCTCAGTCATGGACACCGCATAGACCTTCACGTCCTTCTCGATGAGGATGTCCTCATCAGCGCGGGCGACAACGTTCAGGGTCTGGGTGGCGATGGTCGCTGCAATGAAGATAACGTTGAGTGCTTCGAGCATTGTGTTCGTTCCTGCAGGGCTGGTTGTTGTCAGGTCAGAAATCGCAGCGAAAGGGCCGCAGGGTATGCGCGTGTGTGGATGTTGCTTTGTATGAAGCGCACGCAAGACGCAGCGGTCTTTAGCACCATCCAGTGTTCATCGACGAGAGTTTCCGGGAACAGCGTGCCCAGCGCCTTGCGCTACATCATGGGGCGTGGGTCCGCGGACAACGGGTGCGGCTTGATCCCCGTTCGGGTGGTAATTCTTGGCCCCCATTAAACAGGCAAACAGCCTCTGACCTCGCGCCGTAAACCGCTGTTATATGGCCCTGGGTTTTCATCCTCCCCGTGCGCGCGTCGTTTGCCGCTCATCTGGGAGCACCACTGAACATCCATCGTTTGCAGATCTCTTCGACTCGAGCGCACATCTCTTCGTTGAACTCGCCGATGTGGCACGACTCGACATCGATCCCAAGCTCCCTTGCCAGCCAGGAGTAAGCATCCGCACGGCTCATCCGGCCAGATTTCCAGAACGGATCGAAGAGGGCGTGTGCCCGCGCCTTGGCCTTTCTCAACGACGCGTTAGCCAGGCGGCCGAGCGGCTGCGTACCGTCGTATCCGAACCGACGGTTCGGTGCGTGGCAACCGACATGCGCACCGCACGGGGCACAACGCCAGAAGCGCTTGGCGTGCAGTTCCGGACGGTCACGGTAGATTACGTCCCCGCCGACCAACTCTGCAGGGGCGCTGCAGTACGGACAGGACACGGTGGGGCGGAGGGCAACGACCTCGGCTGCACGCCCGAGGGTGTTGAGTGACGAGTTGGACGAGCCGCGCAGGAGATCGTGCGGGGTTGAATTGCTCATAGCCCGCTTTGCCTGGTCAGCCTGCAATCCGAGCTTGGGCAGCGTTGCGAAGCCACGCCGCACCGAGCTTGGTGACCTCGACTTCGCCTTTATGCCGCACGACCAGATCTTTCTTCGCCAGTCCGCCAACCGCACGGCCCTCGGTGTGGTCGTACGACAGCATGGTGCCCGGCGTAAGGTCGTTACCGATTTCGTCGAGGACGGACTCCATGAAGGCGAGTTCGCCCGGCGATAGCTTCACCCGACGAGCCGCCAAGCGCGTCATCAGGTCATCGCAGTCAGTCTTCGAGTGCCCGGTTTTCGCCCAAGCAGCGAAAGAGGCAAGGTGGCAGGTCGTGGTGGTGCCGATGACGGACACCATCCGCTGCTCCACGTAGCTGTACTGCTGCGTAACCTTTGCCGCCAAGACGCGGTACTCGACCTGCTCGATACCCGCAGCATTCGCGCCTATTGCGAGAACTTCCCGAACCGCGGCCTTCCCGTCGTGGTAGATGCCCCCGACCTTGATGTCTTCTACCTTCATTATCGTCCCCACATAGGCATTCAGCATGCGCCCCACGGATGCAATCCAACATACCGCATTAAGCCGCGACTTCAAGGCACGAGCGTGTCGCCCCCTTTCACGCCCGTTGCTCCTGAGTTGGCTACTTCGAGCGTCGAGCCCAGAGACAACAAAGCGCGGACCTGCCGCGCTTCGTCTCAACCTGCCTCAGCGGCTCCGGCCTTCATTTCGCCCGGCGCCGCCTGCGCGTCAGGCCGCCTCTTTGATCTCGAGGACGATTTCGCCGCTCAGCTTGCCCTCCGTGACGATCTCACCACCCAAGGCATCAACCACCGCCGCGAACAGGCGACTCAGCTCGCCCGCCATCAGCGCGAACTCGGCCTGGAACAGCGCCTCGGCGTCCTCGTCCTTACCGTCGAGTGATTCCTTGGCGACGTCGAGCAGATCGATGCGCTTCACTTCACCCTTGTCCGTCAGAACGAACGACACTCGGTCGTCGAAGGTCATCGCAAGCCGCGTGGGCAGCTTGCCCGCCTCCAGGTGATCCTTCACATGCGCCGACTCCAGATCATGACGCTTGAAGCTCGCCTCGGCCTTGTCTTCCGAGACGGACTTCAGCGAAAAATCCGAATCGAGCGTGAAGCCATCGGGCGCTTCGCCGGCCGCCAGCCAGTCAGCCATCGCCGAAACCGGGGGGCGCTCAGTGCGCAGTAGCGTCAGCGGGAAGCTGTCGAGCGTGTGACGAAGCGCCTCCACCACATCTTCCGCACGGGACTGCGACGACGCATCGACCACCAGCCAGCCGCCCACCGGATCGATCCAGGCATACCTCGTCGAGCGCCGCGTGAAGGCCCGCGGCAGCAGTTCCTGAAGTACCGCCTCTTTGATCTCCTTCATCTGCTTCTTGCCCGGCTTGTACCCTTGCTGTTCAGCCATTGCCTGGGCACGCTCCTCCGCCTGCTGCTTGAGCACCGCACCCGGCAGGATCCGGCTCTCGAACCCCAACGCAATCAGCCACTGACCACCGACCGTGGCCACCAGCGACTCGGTCTTGTTCGGCGACACCCAGCCGCGGCTTTCCATGTCCTGGCTACCGCACGGGTGAAACGCCTTCTTCGCCAGCTGCTCCTCGAGCCCCTCGGCCGTCATGCCCCAGTCCTTCGCCAGCCGATACACCTGCGCATTCTTGAAAAACATCTTGTCGTGAACTCCTTCTAATTGAAGCGGCGCAAAACTCGGTACTGCCCCGTGCTCTCTAGCGCCAGTACCATCCATTTCTGGTCGAAAATGTTCGGACCAGACATCAGTGAACAACCTCATTGGGAGACGACTGCCGTAGCGTCTTCGAAACTTCGCCGCGTAAGGCCTCAAGTTGCGTCAACGCTCGGACGGCACGTTCCGACGTCTCGGGCGTGCTGTAGACGATCACGAACGAGTTGATGAGGCTGCGCAACAGCCCCGCCGTGTCATGGTTCTTCACCACCGACATCACCGCAAACTGATCCAGCAACTCCACAGGCGTCTTGGCGAAATGCTCCAGGCCCATCCCCTTCAAGATTTCGCCAAAGAGAATCCTCAGATTCTCGCGACGTTTCTCAGGGGAAAGCGGCAAGCCCGTCTTCGCATCCACGAGCTCAAGCCGGAAATGCGGGCGCTCCATAGCCCTTTCAACACGCGATTCAAGCAGCACCGAAATCAACGCGTCTGCATGGTGGTTATCTGACATCTCGTTCGCTCTCCTGTGTGAAAACCGCTATGTGCTCAACCCACCGTACCGGCAAGTCGCGCTCATACAAGTCCTACCCTTGAGATTTCCTAGCCAGACAGAGGGATGAAGTTGCGAGGCGCCAACCTGAGCCGCCTTCCTGGTCCCGGTCGACCCTCAGCGCCCCGCGTCAATTCAGGACGCGCTCCGTACCCGATCCGCCGATGTCCGCGTCCGACATCCATCTGCGCACCACCAGACGCTCCACGCCGCGCTGTGTCAGCGAAAGACTCGGGCGCTCCTCGTCGCTCATGGACACCAGCCCCTCTACCTCGATCAGCCCAGCCCGCTCGACCGCGACAAGGTGCGCCGCATGCTCCAGACCCACCATCGCCTCCTCGATCTCATCCAGACCAGACAAGGTGTGCCCGCCGCACTCGGCTGCATGCCCAAGGTTCGTCGCCAGCAGCAGATCGAGCACCAGATCGTTCTCAAGCTCCGCGTCCTCGTCGGACAGCATCACCTCCAGCCGATCGATCAACTCTTCAAGCTCCCCATGGGACAAGCTGTGAAGCCACCCCCCAATCACGAATCCCTCAATCTCCGGTAACGCCTCCAGGTGGGCGCGCAGATGCGCCTCGAACAGGACCGCGCTCATCGCCGCACCCCGTCACAGGCTGGTCTAGCCAGACAGAGGGGAGGGAAAACGTTTATGGGGCGTTTCCGGAAACGCACTTGCCGTCCGTCGATGACAACCATCACGCACCTCCTGCTGCAAGATTCACTTCGTCCGACCCCGCCGGCGTGGGCAACTCCTCATGCCCCGGCGCATCGCCCTTGTCCTCGTCCAGCCGCAGGATCTTCCTCAAGCGCGCCTTCTCCTGCTTCTCCGTCTCCGTCAGCAACGAACGCCCATGAAGCTCGAAGAACCGTGTCCAGTGCGCCATGTACCGCTTCTCGGCCGGGCTCGGCTCCCGATCTCGCCCTGCCAGGCCGCCAATGTACGAACCCGTGATGCTTAACCTCGCGTGGCCCGCCGTCTCGGATACCACCGCTCGGGCGTACTCCACCTTCTCGGGATCAGCATGCGAAAGAACCTCCCGTGGATTGCTCGTCCTGATCGGAGAGGGAACTCCCGCAATCTCCTCAAACAGATCGTTCAGCCCCTGGTGACGCAACCCGTGCGCCGTCACACCAAGACCCGACTTCGTCGCACCGCACTTCTCCATCACGTACGAGAAGCGCCGCAGCGCTCCCTTCAGATCCCGCTCAGGATCACCAACGTGACCGTTCACGCCCTTTACGAACGCCTTGGCTTCATCCAGCACCCGACGCTGGTACTCCGTCCTAATCTGCACAACACGGTGACGACCCCCCTTTGTCCCGTCCTCCACGTCAATGTATGAACCCTTGTCCGCGCGCCGAGGCCTGAACATCACCGCCTCCTCACGTCTCAGACAAAAGGCGTGGCACAGCCGAAGCTGCATCCCCACATAGGCGTCCATCGCGGACGCCATCTGCAGCACCGCCTCAACATCCACTCCCGCTGCCGACCAGGAGTGGTCATACGTCGCGTTGGTCTTGCGTCGAACACGGATGGGGTCCGATACGAACTCACTCGACCGACCAACCATCTCCTCCTTGCCCATCCAGGCCGCCAACGTCCGTAACGAAGAAAGGTTGTTCTGGATCGTCGACGCGGACAGTCCTTCCTGCTCCCAGTGGCGGGCCAGCACCTCAACGTGCTTGCGCTTGAAGCCGTCCAACGTCCGGATCCGATAACCAAGCGCCTCCAACTGGCGGAACGCCCGAAATAGCACGTCAGCGCGCTTGTCGACCGTGCGCTCACTCACCGGCTTGCGGCGACCACGCTGCGGAGCGGTCGCTCGGCCCTTCGTCTGAAGGAGATGAATCAGCCCGTCCTTCCAGCCCATCTCGGACAAGGTGCGGGTCATGACGCTCTGGGAAGTAGTGGTAGCTGGCTTTGACTTCATCGTGGTCTTCCTGAACTGCATGTGACGTGGATTGCACAATCCAGAACAGGCGCCTCGTCCGCTCTGGATTGCACAACCCACTCGAGAATCCCTGTCTGCGGCTACCAACCGCTGCGGCCTCTCGGCCAGGCGCTTAAGGGGCGCCCAATTCGGCAAATCGCTGGTACATGAGCATGCGCGTTCCGACCCGGTGCTTCATTTCTGCTTCACCGAACCCGGCCGCCCCATCTTCCGGAACGACCACCCTGCAGCCCGCATTGCACGGCACCCAGGGGGAGTGTTGGGGAGCCCTAGCTTCGTCTCCCTTCGATGTCTGTTGGCTGTACGACCCGGCCCGCCGATTCTCCCTGCGAACAGGAGAGGGTCCGTTCCCGCGTAGCGTAAGGGTGCGCCCTGACAGATCACGTGGTCTGCAGAGTCGCTGAGAAATACGCGGCTGTCGTCAGTATTGGAAATGCTGGGGTGACTAGCTCAGCCCGTTGGTAGCTGGACTGCGCTGGTGCCATCGTTGCGACGGCGGTACTGCGGTGCTTTTCGACCCTGGGGTCGATGCGGCAGCTCCTATTCCGGGAGCTACGGCCCTTTCTGGCTGCGTTGCGGTTGGCAGCTAACCGGTCATAGACGGTGCCGACTCTATCCTCGGCGTTGTTGTCGCGTCAAGGCACTGTGCGTCGTAATTGCGCTTCTTCCCGCGTTTCGCTTTCCAAACCGTGCCGAAATCGCGCGCCGTTACTGGTCTTCGCCTTCACTCTCTTTCCGTCCCTTTTTCCAATCGCCGCAATCTCACTCCTCATTTCGCGGTGGTAAGTAGGATCTACGACGGGTCTTGCGCAAACACAATCGGCGCGTGATCAAGTTGCAGAGCAACTCGATTCACCCTCGGGATGGGCAGCGAGGTGCCTAACGCTGTTTCCGGAAACACGATTGAGTATGGTCTCCCCAACAAGAGCGTCGCAGAAACGTCGTTGCAGCGGCGCTCCTCTGGTTGGCATCTAGGCTCGTTCGAGCGCACCGTCGTTATATCGCCCCACTAGCGTCGGGGAACCGGCGTTGAGGCTGAGCGGTGAGTGCGTTTCGTGGGGTGCGACGCTACCGCGTCGTATCTGGGGCCCTTCTGCGACGCTGAATCGTCGTTGCGTGTGCGCAACCGCGTATATCGACCGAATAGGGGTGTTTTACGGACCTTGATACCCGAGGGGGCGGGGATAGGATGGGGCGGTCATTTCATCAATAGGAGGATCCATGACTCAGAGCATCGTCCGGGCCATTGACGTCGGCTATGGCAATACGAAGTTCGTCCAGTTCTACATTCAGGGCGACCAAGTGGCCTGCAGCCTTTTTCCTTCGCTCGCTCCGCAGGCCGGTTCCGGTCCGGATCTTACGGGCGGAGTCTTCCAGCGCCGTAACACCGTGCAGATCGAGGTGGAAGGCGTCAGCTACGAGGTGGGGCGTGATGCAAGACTTGCGCAGGATCCGAGCTACGGCCGGGTGCTGGATGCCGACTACTCGATGACCGACACCTACATGGCGCTCGTACGTGGCGCGATCCACTACATGGGGGTGCCGCACCTTGATCTGTTGCTGCTTGGCTTGCCGGTCAACACGCACCACCTTCACCACGAGGCACTGGCGGCCCGCATGATCGGCGTGCACCGAATCCCGGACCAATCCGGGAAGATCGTCGATGTTGAAGTGCGGAACGTTCGCGTGACCCCTCAGCCGATTGGGGCGTTCTTCGACTATTCGATCCGCAACAACGTCTATGGCCGGATGCGCAACCAGATGAACCTGCTGATCGATCCGGGGTACTACACGCTGGACTGGGTTGTGGCGCAGGGCGTGAAGATGGTCAATGCGCGAAGTGGCGCTCACTCGGGCGGGATGTCGGCCATCCTGGCAACGATCGGCGAGGCGATCAGCAAGGATCTCGGCCATCAGCTTTCTGACTACTCGGCCATCGATGAGGCCATCCGTACCGGGTCGCAGCCCCGCTTCTTTGGCAAGCAGCGCGATATCTCCTCATACATTCGCCTTGGCAAGGAGAAGGCCCGTCAGTTCGTCTCGGTGCTGGCCAACAAGGTTGGGAATGCTGGTGTCGACATCGACAACATCATCCTCGCCGGTGGCGGAGCCGAGTTCTTCCGTGACGTGATCCAGGAGAAGTTCCCGAACCATGAGCTGGTGGTGACCGAGGACCCGGTGTTTGCGAATGTGCGCGGGTTTCAGTTGGCCGGCGAGCAGTACATGCGCACCCAAGAGTTCAATGGCAAGCGGGCTGCTGCTGCTTAAGGCGATTCTCGATGAAATCACCGAAGCCTCTTGCACTTCGGGTTTCAGTCTTCGCGGACGAAACTCCGGATCTGTACGCACAACTACTTAGTTTGTTGCCTGACCAGAAATTCAGGCGTCGAACGACATTGCTGCGAATCTTGGAAGCAGGTTGCCGGGTCGAGGCGGGGGAGTTGCCCGAGCCTGTCGCTCGGGTGCCAAGCAACGCGGCAGTGGCCGAGAAGGAGGCCGCTGTGACGTTGGAAGCGATGCCTCAGCAACATCAACCCGAGCCACCGGTGAGTGGTGTCGCCGAGGTGATCCTCGACAGCGACGAACTCATGGATCTGTTTGGTGCCCCGACCGCGTAGAAGTCGTCTTGAGGGCGAATTTGCCCTCTTGAACTCAGGCGCTTCCCCTGTAGAAGTGAAGGTGAGGGATGTCCTCAAGCACTGACAGGAGAAGCACCATGAGCAAGATCCGCAGCACCTACTTCATGAAAGATTTCGCAGACGATGACCCGCGCAGCGTTCAGGCTGCCATCGAGGGGCGCGACGACGGGCGGTCGGTTCTCTACGAGCGCTACGCCCAGAAGCACCTCGACACGGCCCGCACGATGAGCGTGAGCGAGGTGTATCAGGCCGGCATGCGGGCGGCCAACGGGATCGATCCTTTTACCGCCGGCGCCCGGCGTTCCAGCCGCGGGATGTCCCGCCTCGCGACGCCGGTGCTGGGGCTTGGCCTCGGCATCGCTTTTTTTTCGCTGTTCAACGGATGAAACCTTTACCGCTCCTCATCTTGATGCTCTTGCCGGTGGTCGCTTCGGCCAACCAGCAAGCGAAGCTCGACTTCGACAACACCCGTCCAGTGACCCAGGCGTCGGTCGCTGCGGCCGCATCCGAGCCCTCGCGCACGGCGGCTGCGGCGGCCTGCACTTGGGAGAGCGTCGGCCGCAAGTGGGGAGTGAATCCTTACATCCTGTTTTCGATTGCAAAGACCGAATCAGGGCTTAACCCACGCGCCGTGAACAAGTCCAATGCCAACGGCAGTGAGGACGTGGGGATGATGCAAATTAACTCGTTCTGGTTTCCGAAGCTTGCGAAGTTCGGGATCACTCGAGAGCACCTGTTTGATCCGTGCGTGAGCCTTGACGTCGCCGGCTGGATCCTGTCGCAAAATATGGAGCGCCACGGCAACACTTGGAAGGCGATCGGGGCTTACAACGCCGTCACACCGTCCAAGCAGCAGTTGTATGCGGAGAGGGTGTTCCGCAACCTGCCTCCTCAAGCCAACAATGCACGCTGAAGATCTCCACCTCCTGAACGCCTCGATGATGCTGCCGGCTTTTGTCCATGCAGCCGCTCTCGGCTGGGCGCCAGGCGTGGTGATTCCGTTCTTGGTGAAAGTCGCGCCCTGGCTCGTCGACGGCAAGGCGCTGCGAGAGGCAGCCCCCTTGGTGGCGGGCTACAGTCTGGGCTTTGCCGTGATGCATGACCGGATCGGTTACTGGCCGATGGATCTCGTGGTCACGCTGGGTTGTGTGGCCGTATTCTTCTTCTATATTCGGGCTTGCCGCCGCGGCTAGGCTGCGGCGCGAGCCGCGTCAGCCGGCTCGAAATCCTCGGGCATGAGCTCGATCGAGCGAAACAGCGTGCGAGCCTTGCCGCTGGTAGCCGTCCCATCGCGGCCCAGATCCCCGAAACCCCGTTGTTGCATGTCGAGTTCAGCCAGCTCGAAGCCGTTGGTCGTGCGCGTAAGTAGCTTAACGCGCGCCAGGGTCTCTTCCTCGACCTCACGAGGCAAGTAGGCGAAGAACCATGCCTCACCCCCCTTACGAGCCAGCCGGCCGCGGAACTGGTGCAAGGTGCTCACACCGTACCGGTCGGCTTCCACCACAATGAGCATGCGAAGGTTCTCGATGGTGATACCGATCTCGATGATCGAGGAGGCCACGACGATCTTCTTCTGGCCTTCGCGGGCGAGCTGCATCGCCTCGAGCTTCGCCTCGGTGGAGAGCTTGCCGTGCAGCACGATCACTTGGCCAGGACACAGGCGCTCGAAACGCTCGCCTGCGGTGATCACGGACTTCACGTCATCATCGCTCTTGCCTTCGACGCGAGGGTAGATCACTGCAACCTGGTAGCCTGCTTCCACTGTCTTCTTGAGCTTGGCGAACATGCGCTGTCGATGGGACTGATCGACCACGTAGGAGTGGATGGTCTGCTGGGCGTGGCGCTTGTCGACTTCAATGCGATCCTTCCCTCCGTACTGCAGCAGGGCGAGCGTTTGAGGCAGGGGCGTCGCGGAGGCCTCGAGCACGTTCGTGTCCTCGGTGCAGAGGGCTTCGCGCTGCTCGACTGACATCTTCTGCTGCTCGTCGATCACCAGCAGATTTGGGTGCCATTTCGCGCGCTTGGCCACGGAGAAAATCCTCGTGGTGGCGACGATGATGGGGTTGTGATCCCAGGCTATCGCAACGCCCTTGGTGGCGTCGGTCACGAGCGCAACAGGGCTCTCCGGGAAGCAATGGCGGAACTCTCCCGCGATCTGCTCTGCGAGGATCGTGTTCGGGACGAGGATGCACACCCGCGCGCCTTTGGCCTGCGCAGCGACGGAGGGCACCATGTAGCAAAGTGTCTTGCCTACACCGACGTCGGCCGAGAGGATGGCATCCATCGCGTAGGGCTCGGCCAGGAGCCGTGCGATCGCCACTATAGCCTGTTCTTGCGAGCGCTCACCGATGGTCGGGGCGAAGGGTAGACGAGCCATCAGGGCACGCACGTCCTCTTCGCTCGTGCGAATCATTGTCAGCATCCGAAGGGGGCGGTGGGAGGCTTGCTCGGCGCTGTGCTTCACGTAGGCAACCGCGAGCTTTCGCGCTGCGGTCATCGCCCACTCGGCCATCTGCATGGATCGTGGATTGTGCAAACCATAAAGCAGCAGCGCTAAGTTGCCCTTGATGCCGGCGAGTTGGAGGATGTCGGCTTCCTCCATGCCGCTGAAGGCTTCACGGATGGCAAAGCAGGTTTCAGCCACGACGGCGCTATCCTTGATCGTCTCTCCAACGGCCTTCGCGACCACCGCGGCCGCCAACACACCGGCTTTGCCTGCGTACACCGGCATGACGCGATGCGCCCACTCGGCAGGTACCAATTCAGGCCCGTTCAGATAGATCCGATCGTTGTAGAGCGACGGCTTGCACACAACGCAGGCACGATCGCCCACTGGGATCTGCTTCCAGGGCGTGTAACGCACATCACCAAACACGGTGAGTCGGTGCTCGCAGCCGGAACCATCAACGACCCAGATGTGGAACGCCCCCTTCTTCGTCGGATGCTTGAACGGCTCGCTGCCGATGACAATCTCGAGCATCACGCGCTGATCGATCATGTCAGGCAGCGCGACTGCTTGGCACAGGCAGGTGTAATCAACGTGCTTTCTAGGCGCCCATAGTAGCGTCTCGAAAGCGTGCGTGATCCCGACCTTGCGCATCGCGGCCATTGGAGTGATCGGCTCGGAGTCATTACTCATGCTTCACCCGAAGGGCATTTCGCAGGTCGATGCGTTGGTCGTCTGGAAGCTCGCGGTAGAGACGAAGCACCTTGGCAAGCCGCGGCTCGAGCTTCGCGCCCATTTCGCGAGTGTGTTCTGCGTTGAGCATCTCCTCGAGAGAAGTTTTCGCGTCGCGCTCGTTTAGCGCCGTGACGATGCTCACCACTTCTGTCAGGTTCTCTTCGTTGGCGACACGGCTGGCGAGATCGAGTGTGCTGATGTTGGCCATGCACATCGCTGTCAGCGCCGCATCGGGGAGCGGCATCTCGAAGAAGAAGCGGCGGGCCACCCGCATGTACTGGTAGGCGGCGCTCTGGTTGATGCACAACTCCTCAAGGAAGCTCGTGAAGGTTTCCGCGTGGCCCTCCCATCCCTTGCTGTTACGGATGTGTTCGAGCAGCACGCCCATGTGCAGGCGTGCGAGGCCGTACTTGTGCCGCGCTTCGCGCAAGGCATGAACGGGATCGGAGGTTGTGGGATTGCTGGTCATGCAATGATCGTCACACGGATGGCCGAAAATTCAAGAGGCGTTGAGCGAGCGTACGAGTGGCAATTTGAAGATTCGCGCCCACGCGTTGATGTGTTCGTCCTGAATGGCTTGTGCCTTACCATCCTGGGCCCACCAGCCGTTTGCTACCGCGATGATCACCTCTGGTCGCTTGTTGGTCATGAAAACGCCAAGATGGAGCCAGAACATGTAGTCCTCGAAGCAAAGGGACACATGAGCCGTCTGGCCAGCCACTTCAAAGAGGCGTAGGTCGGTCGGGTTGATCACGGTCGTGTCGTCGGCCCACGGCTTCCACATGCTCACGGGCACAGCAAAGCGTGCCTTGATCGGTGACCAGTGGGCGCCATCGAAGTGCATCAGCACGTTCGCCGTCTGTTTGCCCTCGCCAGTAGGGAGTGCTGCCCCAATGAGCGCATGGGCAGACCGTTCCGCGAGCATGGGGCCGAGTAGATACTGAAGCGCCCGTTCCGTGTCGAGATTGAATCTGCCAAGGAACTGCTCTGGCAGTACGACTACTTTGGTGCCTTCTTCGCGAACTGCGGACTCAACCAGCTCCTGGGTTCGGCTGTACCGGATCATCCGGTCGCTCATCTCTTCGGGCGTCTTGCCCTCATGTGTGGTGAGTCCGACCCAGCCCGGCATTGAGGTCGGACTGGGCTGGCCGGCTAAACCAATCAGACCGATCAACACGGCGATCAACCCTGACTTCCATCTGGAGCAACGGCGAGCGGGCAGCAGCGAGAGCCAGATGGCCAGAACGAGGCCGACGACCAGGGACACGAAACCCAGTCCAGGCAGGAGCAGGGAGGTGCCCAGCAGGGGGTTTAGCCAACCAACAAAGCCGAGTGGCGGGACCGTCACCAGACAGAGGGCAGCAAGAGGGCGCCAGGCGTTACGCAATCCGCCCTGCGCGCAATGGAGTAGTCCCCACGGAAGTGCCAGGAGGCCTGCAGCGACGAGCCACAAGCCAATGCCCAAGAGAAGGCTGGTGTTCTCCCCGAAGAACACGGCCGCCGCGCCGGGGATGACGCGCGAACCAGCGAGGTAGTAGGTCAGCGCGGTGAGGTACGCAACTTCTCTGTTGGGAGCCGCACCCCAGAGTAGAAAGAAGAGGGCGGCCAGGGGGGTGAATCCATACCCCCAAGCCGCCCAACCTACCAGCGCGCCGGCTAGTGCCGGCCAGTTTCGAAGCAGCTTAGCCATTGGCGACGCGCGGTTGCTGTTCGGTTAAGCCGCTCCGGTACATATCGCAGACCCGCTTGGCGAGCTGAATGATCTGCGCGGTGGGCAGGCCTGGTGCGTTCTTCTGCATCTGCTCGAGGAGCATGGTCATGATCGGGTAGGCATCCTTGGCCGGCACGGGGACCGGATAAATAGTGCCGCCGCGAACGCGCATCGAGAAGAAGAACTTCCCGCCTTGCTCCTCGATACTCATGCTCTTTTCGTTCTCGACGCCGTGACCGGTGAGATCGACCTTCGGAATCAGACCGTAGAGCACCCCGAAGACGAGCGGCAATTCGCTCACCGTCATCTGGAAGCTCACCTTCGAGCCCCAATCGTACTGCCGGGGACCCGATACCTTCGCAGCTTCGACGCGCACTGTGGGGCTGGTGTCCTTGCGGGTCTCGTCTGGGCTGAAGCACAACGCAGCCTTGCCGGCATACAGATGAACGGAGGTGAACCTGCGATCAGGGGCTTCGCCGCTTGCTTGGGAGGCGCGGCTGGTCGTGGGCTGTCCGCTGCCCGCGTTGCGGCGTTCGTGACGTTCTCGAGCTGGGAATGGCGTCACCGAACCTTGACGTTGAGCGTGTTGGCTGCTCTGCGGGTGCGACTGACGTGTGGGCGCCTCCGTGCGCGATTGGGGTTGCGGCGCGTTCGGATGAGGTGCGCTCTGCGACGGAGTCGCTGTGGTCGGGGCGTGATCCTCAGGGGACGCGGTGGCGTGGGGGCTCACCACTCGGGTCAGGTACTGCCTGACGTGTGCGTTCTCCGCCGACATCTCATTGCCGTTGATCGCCCGGATGGCTTGCGCGAAGGTTCGGCCCTCGGCCTTGCTGATCTCAATGAGCGCGCTCAGTGCGACGCCGCGCAAACCCAGCCGTTCGAGTACGGCTCGAGTGGCCGGCACGCAGGCGCCGATTATCTGCAACAAATAGCGCAGGCTGGGATTCTCGCGGTCGACGTTGCCCTGAGCGACCGTGGCAAGAGCCTGCTTGAAGTCCTCGCCCTCTTTGCTGACGATCTCTGCAATCACTGTTGGCGTCAGTTCCGGAAGACCCGCAGCGCGCAGCATTTCTTGCGCTTCTTTCGCAGTCTTGGGCAGCACGAGTGGGCTAGTCATCTTGAACTACTCCTGAACAGACAGTATGGCCTATGCGCTAAACTCTAGCAGCAGTAATCTATACTGTCTAGGCTAGATATAGCAGACTAGGCTAAATGGGCCGGCATGTTGGTGCTTGCTCAACTAGAATGCTGTACATCATCAGTTCTGCAAGGTCGAGCGTGCGCTCACTACACTAGGAGGTATTCCCTGTGCCAATCATCGTTGTCGGCTCATCCAAGGGCGGGTGTGGGAAGAGCACCATTACGACGAACCTGATCACCTTGCACCGGGCGAAGGGCCTGGGGTCGTTGCTGATCGATGCGGACTCTCAGCGGTCATCGTCGAACTGGGTGGCGCTGCGAGCGTCGCGGGGTCTGACCCCAGAGGTCGTCGCAATCGAAAAGACGGGTGGGGATCTGAAGCGCTCGGCCGTCGAGATGGCAAAGCACTACGAGCACGTGTTCATCGACGCACCAGGCCACAACTCGCCCGAGCTTCGTGCGTCGCTGGTGGTCGCCGACGTGCTGCTGTACCCAGTCAAACCCAGCAACTTTGATGCGTGGGTGTTCCATCAGGACTTCGAGGATCTAATCTCGAATGTGCGATCGATCAACGAGGGACTCAAGGTGATTGTGGTGATGAACGGCCTGAGCCCATCGCCCGCCGCCCGTGGCCAGGAGGTGCTAGCGCTGCGGGAGTTCCTCTCCGCCTACACTGGTCTCTATGTAAGTCCGCACTTCGTGTGCCAGCGGAGTTCATTCATCACTGCGGCGCGTGAGGGCAGAGCGGTGCATGAGCTGCCCGGCAAGGCTGATTCACTTGCACGCGCGCAGATGGAAATGGAATCCGTACATACCGAGTTGATGAAGGTGCTCGCCGGCGAGCGGCCCGAGGCATCGAGCTTGATTGAAGGAGTGCATCCGTGAAGCCGGACATGAAGAGAATCGTTCCGCCGCCCCTGAGCAAACCAAAGGAAGAGTTGATCGAGTCGGCTGCGGCGCAGGCATTCATCGAGCGTGGCGATACCGTCGCCAAGCCGACAGCGCCCGTGGAGACGCCCGTTCTTGTTCCGTCTGCTGGGGTAGGGGAGGAGGGTGAGATGCCTTGGGTCAGCGGCGACCCGCGATACAAGCAAACGGTCATGATCAAGATGCCTGAGCACGAGTACCTCATGCTCAAGTGGATGGCGCAGACGACCTACGGTGCGAGCCAGACCTCGATCGTGATGGAGGCGTTGAGGTTGCATCTGGACACCCTTTTCGTCAAGCGTGGCTTCCAGACTGGCCGGAGTCCGGATGGCACGATGCGAGTAACTAAGGCAGATGCCCCATAAAACCCTTGGTTTTGGGTGCTTTGTGAAGGGTTGTTGATTTTTTCGGCGACATACACTTCCTCGAGTTAGCAGCAGGCGCCACGCCCGGGCCTTGCAATTGGAAAGACTCGTGAGAGGCTGGTCTGTGGTCCGCAACTGGCGCTGTGCGCGCCGTGCCGCGGAAATCCTGGACTCGAAACCTAAGAGGAATGTATGTCGCGAGACGGCTTTAACGACTCCATCATCATGAACAACATGGGTGGAAGCAGCGCACCCAATATCGAACTGGATCTTGAACCCCAAGACGTGATCGATACCGAGTTTGTCGAGCAGTTGCCGCCGAAGAAGAGCCGCAAGAAGCTTTTTCTCGCTCTAGCGCTCGCCGGGGTGGTGATCAGCGGCGTTGCAGCACTGCAGTTCCCGCAAGTCCATGCGCTTCTGGAAGGCAACAACCAGAAGCTGGATCTCGCGGTGCTTTCGGGTTTGGAAGGAGGCCCGAATACGGCAGGCAACCCCTTTGCCCTTCCGGAAGCTGCCGTGCCGCAGCAAGCCGTTACGGCTGTTCAACTTCCGGTCGACCCGGTACAGACGGAAGCCATGCCCGATTCAGCTCCGCCGCAAGTAGCCGTTGCCGCAGCGCCCCAATCCGCGCTAGTTGCTGGGGAGATCGGAGCAGAAGCTGAACTTCTGGCCGTTGCAGCAGGAGGTGAGCCGGTCGCCGCCGAGCCGATAGTCTCGGCTCCAGTTCAGCAGGTCCAACAGATGCAGCCTGCTCCTCAAGCGGTGATCGAAGCTCCGGTTGTCGCCCCTGTTCAAGCTGCAGTTTCCGCGCCCGCGCCGATCAGCGCCCAACCCGCACCAGCCCCGGCTGCGTCCGTACCCAAGGTGGATAAGCCGGTCGAGCCGGAAGCGATCAACCCTACCATTGAAACCAAGAAGGCCCCTCCTGCTGAGACGAAGAAGGCGTCTGCGCCTGTACAGCGCAAGACCGAAACCGCTCAACGCTCGAAGCCTTCGGAGCCGTCCAGTAAGGAACCCGAGACGGTGCGTGACGTGATGGTCGTTACCGCATCCCAGATCGGTCTTCGTGCATTTACCGACGGACAGCTGGTGGTCAGTACCGGTGGCCGGGATGCCGCGTATCGGGTGCATGACCTCCTACCGTCGGGCGAGCGCATCGAGCGCATCGATGCGGTGGCCATGACGGTCATCACCGATCGCAGTGTCATCCGTGTGAAACCCTGATCCGGAGCGGCGAATGGAGTCGAACATGCAGCTAGCTCAACGCAACCAGCGCACCAACTTCTCGATGATCCGGCAGGACAATGCTCCCAAGCGGATCAGCATCAACCCCATCGACGAGAAGGTCAGTTCGGTGATCAGCGCAAACTCGAGACTCGAGGGGAATCTGTCCTTCGCGGACGGACTGAAGATTGACGGCGTGATTGCCGGAAACGTGACCTTCGGTACCGAGGACGGGTTGTGCATCCTTTCTAAGGGAGCGCGCATCGAAGGTTCACTCATCGGCCCTCGTGCCTTCATCCTTGGCGAGGTAGAGGGCGATATCGAAGTTCAGGGCACGCTTGTTCTGGCCCCCAGTTCCGTCGTCGTCGGCAAAATCCGATGCGGCAAATTTGTCGTCTATGACGGGGCAAGTATCTCGGGATCGATTGAAACGATTCAGTCCCCGACGAAGCAGCAGCTTGAGCAGGATGATCCCGATGATGCGCGCGGCATCATCAAGTTCAAGACGGGCGCTCGGTAATAGATCCTGTCTTGGGAGAAAGGGGGGGGCTCTGCCCCCCCTTTCTTCTTGTGGAAGTCACAACTGATGAGATGACGGTGCAGTGCAAAGAGAGTCCATGCAATACAATAGCCAAGATAGATACAAGGCTGATTGGACATGACTACTCTTAATGACATCCTCGACGAGCTCCGCGAAGCGGCCCGGTCCAATCGTGAGATGGGCGACAAGTTCGAGCGCCTAATCGCCAACTACCTGCTCACGGACCCGCAGTACGCCGACCGGCTCGCCGAGGTCTGGTTGTGGTCGGAGTGGCCGGACCGTAGCGGCATGGATGTAGGCATCGACCTGGTCGCCCGCGAGCGTGGGACGGGCGATTACTGGGCGATCCAGTGCAAGTTCTTCGATCCAGGCTACGCGCTACAGAAGGCCGACATCGACTCCTTCTTCACGGCCTCGGGCAAGCGCTTCACGACCAACCAGGGCGAACGCTCGTTTGCCCACCGGGTGATCGTCTCCACGACCGACAAGTGGAGCAGCAACGCCGAGAAAGCGCTCGAGAACCAGACCATTCCGGTCTCGCGCCTATGGTTCAAGGATCTAGCCGAGAGCCCGATCGACTGGAGGCAGTTTAGCCTCGAACGCATCCAGGACATTCGGCTGCGGGATAAGAAGACACTCCTGCCCCATCAGAAAGAGGCGGTGGCCAAGATCATCGAGGGCTTCCAGGAGCTCGATCGCGGCAAGCTCATCATGGCCTGCGGAACCGGTAAAACCTTCACCTCGCTGCGCTTGATGGAGCAGGTGACGCCGGCCCCGGGCAGAGTGCTGTTCCTGGCGCCATCAATCTCGCTGGTCGGCCAGACGCTTCGGGAGTGGTCCTCGGAGGCGATCGATCCGTTCCATGCATTTGTCGTGTGCTCGGATACGAAGGTCGGCAAGGACGAGGAGGACATCAGCACGCACGACCTGGCGTACCCTGCGACCACCGATGCCCGCAAAGTCGCCCAGGCGGCGAGCGTGCTCTCGCCCGATCGGCGCACGGTCGTGTTCTCCACCTACCAATCCATCCAGGTGGTGGCTGACGCCCAGCGCCAGGGGTTGGGGGCATTCGATCTGATCATCTGTGACGAGGCCCATCGCACGACCGGCCTGACGCTGCCGGGCGAGAGCCCGTCGGAGTTCGTAAAGGTCCATCACAACGAGAACATCATCGGCGCCAAGCGGCTGTACATGACGGCCACGCCGCGGATCTACGCCGAGGCCTCGAAGACCAAGGCGAACAACTCCGATGCGGTGCTTTTCTCGATGGATGACGAGGAGACCTTCGGTCCCGCGTTCCACCGGCTCGGCTTTGGCAAGGCCGTCGAGCTCGATCTGCTCTCCGAGTACAAGGTGCTGATCGTCGCCGTCCGTGAAAACGAGATGGCCAAGCTCGCCAACAACTTCAACAACGCCTACCGCCTGGACGAGAAAAAGGCGATCGATATCAACTTCGCGACCAAGATCATCGGGAGCTGGAAGGGCCTCTCCAAGCGGGGCCTGGTGGCAGTCGGCGAGGACGGCCAGGAAGAGACGCTCACCGAAGACGTCGAGCCGATGCGCCGGGCGGTGGCCTTCTCCAAGTCGATCAAGCTTTCGAAGCAGACGACGGACATCTTCAAGGATCTGGTCGCCGTTTATCAGCAGGCCCACGACGGCGCCGAGCCGACCGGCATGGTCCGCTGCGACCTCGACCACGTCGACGGCACGATGAACGCGCTCACTCGGAAGCGCGCCCTCGACTGGCTCAAGGCCGACCTCGAGGCGGGCGACTGCCGGATCCTCTCGAACGCGCGTTGTCTTTCCGAGGGGATCGACGTCCCAACCCTCGATGCGGTGGTCTTCTTCGACACTCGGGAGTCGATCGTCGACATCGTCCAGTCGGTCGGGCGCGTCATGCGAAAGGATCGCACCGGCCGCAAGAAGTACGGCTACATCATCTTGCCGGTGTGCATGCCCTCGGAGAAGGTAAAGGACTACAACGCCTACATCGACAGCGACCCGCAGTTCAAAGGCATCTGGAAGGTCATCAAGGCGCTGCGGGCGCACGACGAGAGCCTGGTCGACGAGGCTGAGTTCCGGCGCCGGATTGCGGTGATCGACGGCGGGGGCGAGAAGTCGGGCGAGCAGCGCAGCGGCGAGAGCGAGATGCTCCCGCTCGACTTCCCAGATCTGCCGATCGATGCGATCAACGAGGCCGTCTATGCGGCGATTCCGAAGAAGCTCGGCGATCGCGAATACTGGAGCGAGTGGGCCAAGAGCATCGGCCAGGTGGCCGAGCGCCTGATCGCACGTATCGAAGATCTGATTGCGCGCGATGCGGCGCTTGCCACGGAGTTCGAGGTTTTCCTGAAAGGGCTGCAGGACACGCTCAATCCGGCGGTGACCCGGGGCGAAGCGGTGGAGATGCTTGCCCAGCACATCCTGACCCTGCCAGTGTTCCAGGCGCTTTTCGCGGCCACCAACTTTCCCGAGCACAACGCGGTCGGCAAGGCGCTACAGCGCATCGTGGATCGCTTGGGCGAGTCGGCGATCGCCTCCGAGACCGAAGGCCTCGACAAGTTCTATGAGAACGTCCGTGAGCGCGTCAGTCTCGCCAAAAGCGACAAGTCCAAGCAGGACATCATCCGCAACCTCTACGACACCTTCTTCCACAACGCTTTCCCGCGGATGGCCGAGCGGCTGGGCATCGTCTACACGCCCGTTCAGGTCGTCGACTTCATCCTGAAAAGCGCAGATGCAGCGCTGCGCAAGCATTTCGGGGAGTCGCTCGCAAGTTCCGGTGTGCAGATCCTCGATCCATTCGCCGGCACGGGGACGTTCCTGGTGAGACTCATCCAGTCCGGCCTGATCGATCCTGAGCACCTGCCGCACAAGTTCGACTACGAGCTGCACGCCAACGAGATCGTGCTGCTGGCCTACTACATCGCCACGATTAACATCGAAACCGCATACCACGCGGTGACCGGTGATTACCGCCCATTCGATGGAATGATTCTGGTCGACACCTTCCAAATGACCGAGGAGAACGACCTCGTCGACAAGGTTGTACTGCCGGAGAACAACGCCCGGGCCGAGCGCCAATTGGCGCAGCCGATCCGGGTGATCGTGGGGAATCCTCCGTATTCGGCGCAGCAGGATAGCGAGAGCGATAACAACAAGAATCTGGCTTATCCGACACTTGATTCCGCCATACGATCGTCTTACGCCGCGAGCTCCTCAGCAAAGCTAGTAAAGAATCTGTACGACTCATACATCCGTGCGATTCGTTGGGCATCTGACCGCATCGCCGAGCGGGGCGTGGTGGCGTTTGTGACCAATGGCTCCTTCCTTGACGCCAACAACATGGATGGTTTGCGTAAGTCGTTGGTGCAGGACTTCAGCCACCTGTACGTCTTCAACTTGCGTGGGGATGCAAGAACTCAAGGCGAGGAGCGTCGTAAGGAAGGGGGTGGCATCTTCGATTCCGGTTCTAGGACGCCGGTGGCTATCACCATCATGGTGAAAGATCCAACTCACGTTGGTTCCTGCGAGTTGCTCTACCACGACATCGGAGACTGCCTGAGTCAGCAGGAAAAGCTGGACATCATCGAGTCCTTCGGTTCTTTCAATGAGATGCCTTGGCAGAGGCTCACCCCTAATGCACAAGGAGACTGGGCCAATCAACGCGACCCAGCATTTGAGCGTTTCATGATGATGGGCGAGAAGGATGGTCTCGGAGCAAATGTCATCTTTGACTTTTACTCTCTGGGGGTCGTCACAAATCGTGACCCATGGGTTTACAACGCCAGTTTCGACGTCCTCACCGACAACGTTCAGGGGATGCTTCGCATCTACAACGCTGAGTTTAAGCGGTACGCTGAACTATGTGCAGGTCAGCAGAACGAGCCGCATCCTGAGTTTGAAAGTGTGGTCGATGCCGATCAGAAGAGGATCAGTTGGACGCACAACCTAAAAGAAGATGCAAAACGCCAGAAACCACTCGACTATGACGTGAGTTCGGCAGTAGTGAGCATGTACAGGCCATTCAACAAACAGTGGCTGTATTTCAACCGCCGACTGAATGAGCGCGTTTACCAAGTTCCAAAGCTCTTTCCTACCCCACGGCATCGTAATGTCGTGATCTCGAGCACAGGCGTTGCTGACCGCAAAGGCTATTCAGTTCTCGTCACTGATCATGTCCCCAACATGCATCTGACTGACACTGGCCAGTGCTTCCCTCTCTACTGGTATGAGAAGGTTGAGGATGGTGCTGAGCCCCAAGGCGAGATGTTCTCTTCTATAGGGGCTCCCGACACCGATGGTTACGTCCGCCGTGACGCGATTACAGACTGGGCGCTGGAAGCCTTCCGCGGGCACTACGGCGACGCTGCGATCAGCAAGGAAGACATCTTCTGGTACGTCTACGGGATCCTGCACTCGCCTGAATATAAGCAGCGCTTCGCGGCGGACCTCAAGAAGATGCTTCCGCGCATTCCCTTCGCCGCGGATTTTCGCGCGTTCTTGAACGCCGGTCGCCAGCTGGGCGAATGGCATCTGAACTACGAGACGGTCGAACCCTTCCCGCTGACCGAGGAAGCCAAGCGCTTGGTCATGGAGCCGGACGACTACCTGGTTACGAAGATGACCTTCGGGAAGAAGGACGGCAAGCCCGACAAGAGCGTCATCGTCTACAACCCGCACCTGGTGCTGCGTGACATCCCGCTTGAGGCCTACGAGTACGTGGTCAACGGCAAGCCGGCGCTTGAGTGGATCATGGAGCGCTACCAGGTCACGGTCGACAAGGCTTCAGGCATCAAGAACGACCCCAACGAGTGGTCGGAGGATCCGCGGTACATCGTCGATCTGCTGAAGCGGATCGTGCGTGTGAGCCTGGAGAGCGCCCGGATCATACAAAGCCTGCCTGCCCTCAAAGAGCATGTCGTATAAGTATTGCTTGGTTCCTGCTTTTCTTTAACCTCAATGGTTGTTCGGTCTTTGCCGTCTCTGACGCTGCGGTCACCGTTGCATCGACAGCGGTGAGCGTCACCGCGACGGCCGTCGAGACGACCGTCGATGTCGCAGCCGCCGGCGTCGACGCCGGATGGGTGACGATGAGGACGAGGATGAGTAAAGCTCGTCCTTAGAGTGAACCGAAGACGCCTTCCAGCGTCTCGCTGACCTTGTCGTGGAACTGCTCGTCGGCCATGGTCGAGTAGATCGTGGTTGTGGCCACGGAACTGTGCCGGCCGAGTTGCTGGGCTAGTTGCAGATCCTGTGTCGCCTCGACCGTCGCACCGATGGTTGTGTGGCGCAGCCAGTGGGTCGAGGAGTGCTTGAGCAGGTGCTCAAGGTCATCCCGCCCGCGCTCATGCGCGATCTTGCCCGCGCCTTTCAGGATCGCCTTCACTTCGCGATAGACCATGTTGTCCGAGATGCCCTCGGAAGGTTGCAGTAGCTTGGAGAGCAAGGGGTTTCGTTCGCCCATCGTCGGATAGGCCGGCAGCCCGTTGGCTAGCCGGTACTCGGTGAGATCCCGAAACAGGGTAGGGGGGAGCGGCAGGCCCGCTTTCTTTCCGCCCTTGCCGATGACCCAGAGCGTCCATCTCCCCTTTTCATGCGCGAGGTTCTGCGTGTTGGCGCTGGCAATCTCGCTCAGGCGTCCACCGGTGAACAGGAAAAGTGAGAGCGCGGCGCGAGAGCGCATCTTCCGGCATCGCTGGCTGGGGGTCTTGTCGGGGAGCGCGTTTATCCACTCGTAGGCGAGCTGCAGGGCGTCGTCGGGCAACTGGTGACGCCGTGCGGTGGGCGGTGCAATCGGTTCGTTGGTTGCGACTTCCCGCGTCCGCTTCCTTGCCAAGGAGAATGGGTTCGCCGAGAGGTAGTGCGCCTCGACCAGATAGGAGAAGAGTGAATCGCAGACGAGCTTCACGTAGCGCAACGAGCTGCCCTGCAGCGGCCCGCGGAAGGGGCGCCACTCGGGTGAGCCGATTTCGTGCCGGCCGGGGCTGATCCAGTCATCTGGAGGAGCGGACAGGAAGGCGAAGTAGTCATCGACATCCTCACGCACCAAGTCGGAGAAGGACTTCAGGGCGATGGCCTCACACCACATGAGCAGGCGCAGGGTTTCACGCTTGTAGGCCCGGTGCGTGTGGGGCGAATCCTGGAATTCGAGCAGGAACCGTGCGGCCGCCTCGCGATCGTTGCTGGCGCGGATGATGGGTGTACGCTGTCCGGTGCCGACAACAGGCGTTGCTGCGGGAGCTTGAAGTAGCGAGATCTCGAGCGACTTGAATACTTCCGGGAGGCAAGGGGAGGGGGCCGTCATCATATGGATCGCCTCTTTAAGCCAGGTTGCGCAGCAGCCGTGTGTCGACCTCGAGCGAGAGCGGGGCGCCGATCTGGATGCGGGTGAAGTTTGGATGCCTTGGGTTGAGGAGGTAGTTGCGCTCAGCCGGCACCACGGCGCTGGGCACACTCAGAACCACCGTTTCGCCACTGTCGATCCAGGTGCGGCCGATCTCCTGAAGCGAGCTCCGCGCGCCAATGGTTCGCCACTCCGAGGGCAGTGACTCGGTATCAACTCGTGTTTCGGGCAGATCGGCCGGCAACTGCGCAGGGATCAGCACGTAGTTCGCTCGTAGTGGATCGTCCTGGACCATGAGCTCGAGCAAGTCCAGGGATTGCGACTCGGCGGTGTAAATCATCGGCCAGCCCTTCGGATTCCAGCGGCCACCGTACAGCCGCGCACCTTCCCCGCTGAAGGCGGATGCCGCGAACCGTGCGGTTGTGATTCGCCAAACGATCCGCATTAAGCGAAGACGCCGTTCTCGATGCGGCCGAGCGTGTCGAGCACGTTTTCAGCGCCAATCTCCGTGTCCAAAAGGGACAGAGGCGTCACCCCGCCGAGCGAGGCGTTGGGGCTTTGGATCCAGCTCAGTGCGTCTTCCGCATCCTCGAACACCATCTCAGCGCGTTCCACGACCCGGGCAAACCGGACGAGCTTGGCCGACTCCTCGGGCGAGAGCGTGCCTTCGCGCTTGCGACGAACCAGGGTGCGCTCGGGGATGTTGAGGGCGCGCGCAAGATCCGTCTGAGTAATTCGTGTCAGCCGAATCGCTTCGTCGATCGAGGCTGAAGGCAAACCCTGGCGCAGAAGCGGAATCCATTCCATCGGGACGCGTGGCATGGCGTGAAGGACAGCCTCACCCCCGAGCAGACGGACGGCGCCCATGGAAGCGGTGACCGTACGGGAAGAGGGGAGCATGAATGTATCCTTTCTAAGCCAGCTTGGTCCGAGTTTAGGCAAATTTGGCGCGTGCGTCTATGCGTTGTCTCACACAGTGACGCTCGCCTGCCGGCCAGTCGGCGCCATGCTGTCGTTCAAGTGCGTTTCCGGAAACCAGTCCTCGCCGCGATCGAACCGGACGAGGAAGCTCCAGTAGTTCCCCGCGCGCTTTATCTCGGTGATCACGCCTTCCTCACCTTCGTCAGCGATCTCTCCGATGTAGTCGGACGCCATCAGGATGTCGCCCACGGAGAACCCGACCGCCTGGGTGATCAGGCTGCTCGCAGGCTTGGTGCCGGGGCGCTGGTGCCCTGGCTTTTCCTTTGTTCGGGACTTGGCAAGCACTAGGAGATCGGGCGAGGCTTCGGGCAGACCTTGGACTGCGCAGACCCAGAGCAGGGCAGGGGCGTCTTGCTTGAACACCTGGTAGAGCCGCTGTCTGCTCACGTCCCAATAGCGGGCGACATCGCGGATCGTCCAGCCTTTGGCGAGGATTAGCTTCTGGATATCCGCACCGGACAGAAGGGATATGCGTTTCACGTTGCTTTCCATTGGGTTGCGACCAATCCGACGCTACCACCCCGGATAGAGTGCGCACAGCTTGCCCCAATCGTGCAACGCACCGTGCTCCTTCAGGATGGCTATGCCTTGAGCCGCGTGCCACGTCTTCGGCACCCGTCGCATCCAGTATTCGTCGTCGCGTTGGAGGTAGAGTTGAAGGATCGTTGCCACGAGTAGCTGACGATACGGGGGAAGCTTGCGGTACTCGGCTCGCCACTGATCCAGTGCACCCGGAATTTCGGGGTTGTCGGGGTCTGCCCATTCGAATCCGCGCGGACGCATCAGGAAGTGATCGCCGCGGCTGCCGTAGGGGTGCTCGACCCGTTGGAAGAATGCGCCTAGGTCGTAGCGCTCGATCATCGCCCAGAGGTGGATACCAAAGGGTTCGGGATTGGACCAGAAGGGCGGTTGTACCTCGACGTTGCAGACTGCGGCCAACGTACAGGCCTCGATCTCGTCCATCGCGGGCAGCTTGTGGATCAGTTCGATGAAGGTAAGTTTCGGGAAGCGCCCTTGTGCAAAGGTCGGCGACACCAAGGCGTATCCCACCGCGGCTACGGGTATTCGCGTGTGGTGAACGTACGCTGACTCCGCTTGAGGAAAATCGATGATCTCGACTTGATGGGTGCCGATGGCAAGGCCCAAGCTATCGAGAAGGGCAGCAACGTCGGGGGGAGGAGGCATCGGGGTTACCTATTCGGTGGGAGGCGCGGGGGCGTCAGCGGCAAAGGGGTCGATGATGGTCAGGGAACCCTCGATCACCTGCCTGTGCTGCAGGTCCTCTGAGAGCAATGTGCCGCATCCGGCAATAAGTGCAGCACTCACCACCATTGCGTCCCACCAGGAGAATCCGTACTTGGATTGCACAATCCACGCCCGCTGCAGCAGTTCGCTGTCCGGCGTCAGGGGGTTCCAAGCCTGTAGGGCCAGCACGTCTGCCTGTGCCGCCGCCTCGACCATGGCCATTTTTCGCGGATGCGTCGCCACCGCATAGAACTCGATCAGCACCTGCCAGGACAGACGGCCGGTACGGTGAATCGCGAGCGCCCTCAGCCAGTCCATGGCGATTGCCTGCTTGCGGGAGTCCCGTTGGTCTCGTGCGTAGGCAAGGATGTTCGTGTCGACGAAGACGAGATTCACCGCAACACCTTGCGGTCGTAGATCTGGTCACGCGAAGGCCACGACCTGTGGTCGTCACGCGGTTCAGGTGAAAGGTATGGACCACGTGAGAAGAAATCGGTCATCGCTCGCTCATAGGCGTCGTCCCCGGCGAACTTTTCCTTCACGAGTTCACCGACAAAGCGCGAAACGCTGACGTTACGGGTGGCTGCCTCGATCCTAAGTCGGCGAAGCGTTGCGTCATCCGCCGAGATGGTCAAGTTGGGCATGATGATCTCCTGATCGTCAGTAACACGGTTCTAGTGTAGCACTAGGTTCGTGATTGTTCAGGCGATGTTTCGGGCTCTCGCCTGCGCCGATATCCAAACAGGTAAGTGGCAGCATTTTCATGGACTGGGCGAGGGTGTAGGCTGACGAGCGCTTATCCAGACAAGGAGAAAGCTGTGTGCGGACGCTATGCCCTCTACGGGCCCCATTCGCGCCTCAGAGAGCAGTTCGGCGTTGATCTCGTGGAGTTACGGGAGCGCTTCAACATTGCGCCGACGCAAGAGGCCCCGGTCGTGCGTGCGGGAGCGGGCGGCGAGCCTGAGTTGATAGACGCTCGATGGGGCCTGCTGCCGTCCTGGGTGAAGGAGCCTGGCAAACTCGCGCAACCGATCAATGCGAAGATCGAGACCGCCGGGGAGAAGCCAATGTTCAGGCACGCCTTCAAGCGGTCACGTGTGCTCGTACCGGCGTCAGGGTTCTACGAGTGGGTGCCAGTGGCCGGGTACAAGCAACCGTACTTCATCCGACCCGCTGGTGGTGAGTCGCTTTTCGGCTTCGGCGGCCTGCTCGAGCACTGGGACAGCCCCGAGGGGAAGGTCCTCACGTTCGCTATCCTGACGACCGCGGCGAACGACCTCATGCGGCCAATCCACGAACGCATGCCGGTGATCATCCAACCAGAAGACTATGCCCAATGGCTCGATCCCGGTCTTACCGACTCCAAGCTACTTCGGGCGTTTGCCGGTGAGTATCCAGGTGATGGGATGGAAGCCTATCCGGTGAGCCGGGCTGTCGGAAACCCGAGAGCACAGGGGGTGGCGCTTGTTGCTCCAGTGGTCACTTAACGAACGGCGATCCTGGTTTGTTGTTGGAGGTTTTGGTACTCAAGGGGTTGGACTCCAAGCCGGAGCCATACGGTCACACGATCCCTACGATGCTGCGAGCTTACACTTGATCCGTTGACGATTCAGGATCGTGCCAGTAACGTTCGTCCCGTTAGCCTCGGCTAACAAAAAAAGCCCCGGCCGCAAAGGACCAGGGCGTTAAGGGGTAGTACCTACGTCTTACCTGATGCCGCTCGGAAGGTGTGCCACCACCTCCAACACATGGTGAATAACAATCACCATGTGTGCGGCAATCAGGATCCATGCGCTAAAAGTATCCATTTTGGATCTCCTGAGCGACGGTAGCTCGGTTGCTGGCCTTGTGAGCCTTCGCCGGTCCCGCTTCCCGCCTTGACGGGACGCGGTCGATATTAGCGGAGGGCATCAGCGAGTGCAAATAAGTAAATCGGTTCAAAAACAGGCACTTACCATTCTGCCTTGTGTTTGAGAACTTTTTTGTCCCGTATTTAGTGGGTTTGGCTGGCATTTTGGCTCATTGATCGGGGCATTGTGCCTTCTCCAAAGAACACATCGGCCCTGGCAGGGTGGCCCCTTCGCATGTGTTGCGAGGCTCCTGATGGCTACTTCAGTCCACTTGTAGCACGCTGGCCGAGCCGATCTTGGTCAAACGCGGGATGCGGGCGCTTTATAGGCAAACCCGAGCAGCGTTGGGCAAACACAAGGGTGCTGCTTATCTGTCTCGACGCGTCGCGGGACGTTAGCTTGGCGTCGAACACCGAGACTATCGCGATCCGTAAGGTACCCAACTGGACTGGCTCGTTTAGCCAATCACGACTAGAAAGAAGCATGGCCACGTGGAACTTGGATGGCGTCCGTACTACTCGGATGCTCCTTCACGACCGGCTACCAGGGTTGCTCGGTACTGCTGACCGTGGGGCTTGAACTGGCGACAGGCGATATCGCTGTCGTTTTGGATCGCCTCTTGTGAAGCAAAGAGCGGCCTTCGTGGGTGTCAAATATATGGACACTCCCCATATTGGCGCCGACCCAGTTCCGCGCCGCTACTGGGTTCGCGGCTGATACCACGCCGCGCAACCTGTCTCCATTATTTTGAAATTCTCCGGCGACGCCCTTCTGTTGTGTTTACTCATGATAATAGGCGTTATCGTGAACGCTTGCTGACGCAAGTAACAAACGTGACGAATAACATAGCTGGCGCAACGTCACGAGTATGCTTAGATAGGGCTATTATGTGACTGATGATTGCCCATGTCCCTTCGTTTTCGATCACTGGAGGATCTCGGTCGCGGTGCGTGGCGCATCGCGTCCGTGACCCCGCTGTCCACGCCCAAAGAAAAGCTCGCGCTGCGCGATGCGTCCGCCGTTGCCCCCGGTTCAGCGGACAGCCGACGTCAGCCTGCCAGGCCACCTTGGTCGCGCTCGGGGCCGACGCCGCACGATCTGCTCTGGGATGCGGTCGTGGCGAGATGGCCCACCGCGGTGCGCGAGTTCGAGGGCGCAGTACCAGGCCGGCGCTACCGGCTCGATGTGGCGCTGCCCGAGGCGCGCATCGCGCTGGAGGTCGACGGGTTCCGACATCACGGGAAGCACCTCGAGGATTTCAGGCGCGACCGGGTGCGGCAGAACCTGCTGGTTATCAGCGGCTGGCGCGTGCTGAGGTTCGCAGCCGGGGACATTCGCAAGGATTTGGCATCTTGCCTGGACTCAATCCAGGCGCTACTGGAGACGATTCGCCATGAACAAGACTGAAACTGAACAGCCGAAGAGCCGGCGCGAGGCTGTGTGGGAGGTGTGCGATCAGCTCTCCGCGCAGGGCATCAAACCCTCGCTGCGTTCAGTGAAGATGCACTACCCACGTGGCTCGGACACCGACGTCCAGAAAGACGTGAACGGCTGGTTTGAGCACGTGTTCGCCCAGCATGCCCGCCGGCGCGTCATCCCCTCGCTGCCAGAATCAGTCGTGAAGGCGATGGAAGCGTTCTGGGAGACAGCCTCGCTGGAGGCGGATAACCAGTTCGCAAAGGAGCGCAAGGCGCACGAGGACATGAGATCCGAAATGCGGGAGAAGCTCGACTCAGTGCTGGCCGAACTGGCTCAGTCCAAGGCGTCTGCGACGAAGTCCGAGCAGGATAACGTGGATCTTCGGCTGGAACTGTCGCACCGCTCTACTCTTCTCTCCGATGCTGAGGAGGAAGTCAAAGTCCTCCGTCGGGATCTGGATGAACTCAGAAGGCACCTCCAGAAACGAGACATGGATCATCAGGAGGAGCTATCACACCTTCGTGACACTCACGAGCGCAACCTCAAGGCTCAACGTGAGGACTTCGAGCTTCAGGTGAAGTTGGTGCGAGAAGCTGCCGCAAAGCAGGCTGAGGAGCACGACCGCGAAATGAAGAGGGCCGATGACCACTACCGTGATCTTGAGCGTCGATCGCTTATGGAGATCGACTCCATGAGAACAAGAGCGAAAAGTGCTGACGAGTTGATCGAGCGCCAGCGGAACACCGTGCACGAGCGCGATATCGAGCTCGTAGAACTAAGGACAGAGCTACGGCTGATTCGTGCAGCCCAGCAGGCGCAGATAGATGATATTGCGAACCGTAACAGCGCCCTCACCTGCCAACTAGAACAGCTCCAGGCCAAGTTGGAGAGGCAGGAGAATGAGGCTACATGTAGCGGCTTGCAATCCTAGCGGCCTCGGCTCGCAATCCAGACCCGCTTCTGGCTCGGATTATCTGCAACTGGCCTCGCTGTCTGGCTCACATTCCTTGCAACCCGGCTTGCAATCCATCCGGCGGGCTCGCAATCCAGCGCTGCCGGCTCACGCTTTCTGCAATTGACCATACTTGCTCTTTCTGAACAGAAAATAGGGCAGACCCAACACTCGGGTCATCCGCCGCCATTTCTATCTCGGGTCGGCGGTCGCCACAGACCGGACGGCTGACCCGACTACAACCCGGTCGCGAACGGCAGGTGATGGGAACGAGGCTCAGGGGCATGACCCGGCCATCAAGAGTCATTCGCCGGTCAAACCTATCCGGCCGGTTAAGGCTGATCTGAGTCATTCGCAGTTTGGACCCGAGTGACAGCATCCGCTGACAGCCGTCATTGAATCCCGGATACCGCGAACGACTGGTACACCTTCGACATCAGACAGTCGGCCGCCGCCCGGCTGCGGTCCACCTTGGTTGGCCGGTCACAAGGCCGGCGCGTTGAACTGGACGAAGCGCTGCGACGACGCGATCGTCAGGGTTCGCGTGGCCCTGGAAATCGCGACGTAGAAGAGCTTTGCTTGGGCTTGCCGTTCATTGCCGAAATGTGTCGCATCGGGGATGACCACATGGTCGAATTCCAGCCCCTTCAAGAGCAGCGGCGTTGAGACAGTGCGCTTGGGCATCTTCCGACCGGAGTTGGTCACGCGCTGACGGACGCAGAGGGTAGCCGCCGCCATCGTCTCAGCACGGTCCGTGGCGACCTCATTGGCCGCTCGCTCTGCGTCTCGCCAAAGCTCGTTGCGGTAGAGTTTCCACCGCGGACGCTTACGAGCCAGGGAGAACAATTGAGCGAGGGCTTCTGCCCCGTTGCCTTCTCCGACAGTCGGGACCAAGTCCCGCATCGCTTGCTGAACCACTGCATCTTCCGGATCAGGGGCTTCGCCATCGACGGGGGCCTTCTTGTGGAAGCAGTCATTGCTCAGGTCGATGAACGCCTGCACGCGCGCGCGTTCATCGCCAGCCCGATCCCACGCCGACGCGAACCCCCGCAGACGGTTGGCGGCAACTTCTTCGATGGCCTGGTATCCGCCATTGGCTGCCTTTGCCAGTCTGTAGCAGATAGTCTTGTTGCAATGAATGGCGGCGAAGCTGCCATCTTTGCCATCTAAGCCTTCGAACAGGGTTCCCATGTCGAAGGTGTCGTCGGACTCTCGGTAGGTGATACGAGGATCGGCCAGGTCGATGACCTCTCCGCGCATGAGCTTCTCGCGCGTTTCCGCGATCCATTGCCCAAGCTCGGGGTTCTTGCCAGCCCAGCGGTGGGGTGTTTCAAGTGTTCCGGCTAGCGGGAAGCCTGGATGAATTTCACCGTTCCAGCTCAGCGTCGCTCCGGCGAACTCGAAGATCCCCTGCATTGGGTCGCCGAAGATCAACGTGGGAACGATGCAGGAGAGCGCGATTGCGAGCTCATGCTGCAAGCCATGACAGTCCTGATACTCGTCGATCAGGATGCGGTCGTAGGAGGATGCGACGACCTCGCGGATCGCGTGGACGCGCAGGGCCCACGCCGCTCCACGATAGAGCTGATTCCATTGCTCGGCGGTCTGTGGCATTCCATCGGGCGGCTGGGCCACGCCGGGGAAGGCATGGGCGTAGCGCATGCACCATCCGGCGATGGTATCCACGGACACTTGGGCTCGGGAGATGCCAAGGCGCTTCAACCGCGTGCGGATCGCGTGCACGCCAGCATGCGTGTGTGTGAGGATCAGAGCGCGGCGGCCCATCGCTGCCACGTTGGCGATGATCTCGGTCTTCCCGTGGCCCGCGGGAGCGACGACGGCGGCGTTCCCCAGCCCATAAAGCTCTGCCGCGTCAGGCATACAGCCATGCCTCGACTTGGGCCAAGGTCGTTGCCAGTGGAGCGGCGGCGTTTGCCGCTGCGATGCGAGCGACCAGCGGAGCAAGGCCTCGGCCGATTCGCTGGTCTTTGAACCATTTCTTGCGGGCGGCGACCTCAGCGACTGCCTCTCGGAGCTGAATCGCATCCAGCGCGGACAACAGGGACCAATCAGCAAAGTTGCCACGAATCATGCCGATGCCCACATCCGGAATTCGGGTGTTCAGGTTATCGTCGACTGCGGCGTCGCCACGTTCTTCCCGCGCATACGCGAGCAACGCTTGCACGAGCTCATCGTTTGCGGCCGAGAAGATGGCCTGCTCCGTGTTGAGGCCGCCGCCATACTCGAAGACGGGGACGCCTGCCGCCGCCAGCGCGGCGATCGTTGCCGGCGCGAGGACTGTATCGGAGTCGCGAAACATAGCCGTCGGATAGCCGAGCCCAGCCAGCGCCAACGCAAGCGAACTAGCCTGCTCGCCGTTGCCATCCGCAACCGCAGCCCCCTGTTGTTCGATGGGCCGACCTCCATGGCGAACCGGCCAGTCTTCGCGCAGGCCCAGCAGCAGCCCCAGTTCGGTATTTCCCTCGGTTACGACGATGCGCCGAGCGAACATCGCCCGGGGTGTAAATCGCATCAACGGCCGGATGAGATCAGGAGAGCTCGGGCGGGCGATCGCGGTCGCCCGGCCAGGACGGGCGGTTTGAACCACCCGGAGGCTCTCCGCCCCAGCTTCGCTCAACGCGACATCAGCATGTGTCGTCATAAGGATCTGGCCGGTGGGCTTACGCTCTTCGAGCGCCTTGGCCTGGTCGGCTTTGAGCTGGGCGATCGCGCCTATGATCCGGTGTGGCTCGAGCCCGTGCTCGATTTCGTCGATCAGCACGATGGCGCCTTCGGCGATCGCAGACTTCTGGATTGCGAGCGTCGCCAGTCGCCGTGTGCCCAAGCCCGCGAGCCGAAGCGGCACTCCGCTGTCATGCAGTGCGATTGAGCCGGAAGACAGTCCAGAACGCCCCAGTTCCAGCCCAGGCTCGTAGGCGCCTTCGACGTAGGCTCCAAGCCCCTTGGCGAAGCGCTCGGCCAAGTCCGCCGCGTCAGCCAGCGACTCGATCTCTGCCAGCTTCGCACTCGCTCGGGCCGTGCGGTAGGCCTCCGCTAGGCGCGCTGCGGCCTCCTTGTTGTCGCCCGTCAGCCGTGCGAGTACCGAGCCTTGTCCCCAGGCGAGGTGGCGGGCGTCTTCTCCGGCGAGCCGGACGAGCCCGAACAAGGCTCGGTCACGGTTCGATAGCGTGCGCGGATCTTCGACCCGGTCACACACCAGCTCCCAGGTCGGCTCCATGGTGGCGTCGACGGTGAGGCGGACAGTCAGGACAGGCTCGTCTTCGCCTTCCGGCTCGTCGCGCAGTTCGCCCGCCGATGTCCACCCCCGGATGTAC
>NZ_AMXB01000023.1:0-71240 GCF_000310125.2 Thauera sp. 27 | reverse complement strand
CCGCCCTCGTGAAAGTAGGTCATCGTCAGACTAACCCACAAAAACAAAGCCCTGCTCTCAAAAGAAAGCAGGGCTTTGTTACGTCAACGCGCCGAATAAACATAAACGCCACCCACAACTCGCTCGAAAACAGCCGCAAAAGCCTCCATCGACACCAGGCAGATCAGTCCCGCAACCGCCACGCCTCCCGGCGATGCCTCCAAAGCCCGAACCTCAGCACAACCTCTTCTTCAGGCGGTAGTTCAGCTGAGGACGCGTCATGCCAAGCAGGCGGGCCGCTGCCGATAGATTGCCGCCAGCGCGTTCTACCGCTCGATTGAGCAGGGCTTGCTCGAATGCATCGAGCTCGATGCCGCTGTCGAGTACGGCGTCGGGCAGGTCGATGCTGTTTGTCTGCTGCATGGTGTCTAGACTTCCGCTCGCGTTCAGCTGTTGCTGTAAGCCGGACTCCGGTGCTGCGCCGATGAAAAGGTGCTCCACTTCGACAAGGCCATTGAGCGGTGCGAGGATCACGCCGCGCTCGATCACGTTTTCCAGTTCGCGCACGTTACCGGGCCAGCTGTGGTTCTTCAGGGCGTGCATTGCTTTGTCGCTGATGCCTGACAGGCGTTTGCCGTGCAGTGTCTCGAAGCGTCGCATCATTGCTTCGACAAGCGTGGGGATGTCTCCCACCCGCTCGCGTAGTGGTGGGATCGTGACTGGGTAGACGTTGAGGCGGTAGAACAGGTCCCGACGGAAAGTGCCCGCATTCACCGCACGCAGCAGGTCGACGTTCGTAGCTGCTACCAGGCGAACATTCACCTTCCGAGTGCGTTCATCGCCGAGGCGTTCGATTTCACCCTCCTGGAGTACTCTCAGCAGCTTTGCCTGGGCGGAGAGGGGGAGTTCTCCGACTTCGTCCAGAAAGAGGGTGCCACCGTCAGCGCGTTCGAACTTGCCGGCTCGTGAAGCGTGGGCGCCTGTGAACGCTCCTCGTTCAACCCCGAAAAGCTCGGACTCGATCAGCTCGTCCGGGAGCGCTGCGCAGTTAACCGCGACGAAGGCGGCATCCTTGCGGGGACTGAGCTCGTGCAGCGTGCGTGCGAAGCGCTCCTTGCCTACGCCTGTTTCGCCGAGCAACAGTACGGAAACGTTGGTGACCGCAGCGCGCGCGACGAGGTCATAGGCGTGAAGGAAGCCGGCCGAGTTGCCGATCAGATCGGGGGTCTTGCGCGGACAGGCGATGGTCCTGCGCATGGCTTCGATTTCCTCACGCAGTTCAAGCAGGCGCCCAACGATGGAGTCGGCCTCGAAATAGGGGCGCAGCTGGTCGGCATCCGGCCATTCCTCAACCGGTTTGCCAACGATGCGGCAGTGCTCGACTCCTGTGGCGGCACATTCGACTTCGCGGAACAGAATGAAACGGCCCATGAACGCGCTCGTATAGCCTGAGGCGTACCCGATCATCATCCAGCACACCGGGTTCTCGACCTCGCCGAAAGCCTGGACATGTGCTTCTGCTTCCCACGAGTGGTGCCAGATGAATTCGCCGTAGAAGGTACAGCCCGGCTGATTGATCTCGAGACGAACGGGTTCAACCCGGGCACAGCCTTCCAGCATGTGGAGCTGAGGCCCCATTACGAAGGCCTCGGCGGGGTCGGCCGAGCCGCGCGTGCGGCGAGATAGCTCCGCATCGCGCATACCCGATGCGAAGCCCATGCGGGTGAGGATGCGCCGTGCCTGCTCCTGTCCGACCGACGCGATGAGCTCCTTGCGTAACTCCGAGAGTGCGCCGGCATGCAGCAGCAGCATACGGTGCTCGCCCAGCCAGATCAGTCCTTCTTCCGGGGCAAACTTGAGCAGGCCGCGTAGGTCGGTGCTCTCCGGGTAATGGATGGAACTCAAGCCTCTCCTCCTCGTCCTGCCTCAATGCCCACTCTCCGGCGAGCCCTTGGTGTTCGCGTAGCGGTACGCGACACGTCATTCGGGAGCTTACCTGACACACGGGTACAGGAGAACTCCAGCGTTGTTCGAATAGTAAGCAAAATCTCGAGAAAAAGGAATTGGTGGTATATTTCTTGAGTGGGGTTGTGGTGAGAAGGTGCGGTGCACGTTCTGCTCACACCTGTACGACAAGAATGGCGAGGAGGAGGAGCAAAGTGGTAGAGAAGTTTTCGGTATTGATCGAGGACAGCGGTGAGTTCGTGCGCTGTGGCGCGGACGATAACGTGTTGCGGGCGATGGAAGTCTTGGGGCGCAAGGGCATTCCGGTGGGCTGTCGCGGTGGTGGCTGCGGCGTCTGCAAGGTGCGGGTGACCGCCGGCCGTTACCACACGCGCAAGATGAGCAGGGCCTGCGTAAGTGAGGCGGAAGAGGCGGTCGGGATTGTTCTTGCGTGCAAGCTGTTCCCTGACAGCGACCTCGAGCTCAAGGTGGAGGGCAAGATGTTGAAGGCGTTGAAGAGGCCCGCGGTGGATGGGCCAAGGCAGGCGTAGTCCGGGCCTGCTCGGGTTGCGAAAGGGCTGGTACGCGTTGGCGTACCAGCCCTTTTTTCATGGTGCATGGCAATAAATGGAATTGATCAAATGATCAAGCGAGTTTTCTGTTTGAGCATTTCATCAACAGGAATCTTCCTCCGTCTCCGCTGTAAATCTCGAGAACACGGCTTAGTGCGCGTAAATGCTCGGAGTTGTGAGATTGGCACGGAATTTGTTTAGCTTCCAGCAGAAGCACCCCAGCATTCACCAGTTCGAACGGGAGGGACCTCGCCAAATGGACAAGCAAGCGCCTGTGATCGACGTCAGTAGAAAGTACGTGCGCCTCATCGAGCGGAGACCCGACGGTTTCATCGAGTTCGAGTTTGCGATCGGAGAGCCGGATCTGTTCGCCGAGATGTTGCTTCCAGCCGAGGCGTTCAAGGCGTTCTGCGAAGCCAACGAGGTCATCCATCTCGGTCCTCGCGAGGCCTCGGACGTGGCCGAGAACGCCGACTGGAACTGGAGCCTGCACCAGGCAACCCACCAGCGATTCCGTTGAATCGCTTACGAATCATAAGGAGGAGAGTTCATGCAGATCGATTTGCGCACGGTGTCAATCAAGCCTTTGCGGCACACCTTCGACAACATCGCACGCCGCATTGGGGGCGACAAACCGGCGTCGCGTTATCAGGAAGGCACGCTCGACATGCAGCAAACGGCCAACTTCCATTACCGGCCGACCTGGGATCCTGAGCACGACATTTACGATGCCTCGCGTACCGCGATCAAGATGGCGGACTGGTATGCGTTCAAGGATCCACGCCAGTTCTACTACGGCGCCTACACCATGGCACGCGCCAAGCAGCAGGATACCGCGGAGGCGAACTTCGACTTCGTGGAGAACCGTGGTCTGGCTGCGACGCTGCCTGAATCGGTGCGAGAGACCGTGCTCAAGGTGCTGCTGCCGCTGCGCCATGTCGCCTGGGGTTCGAACATGAACAATGCCAGCGTTTGTGCCTACAGCTACGGTACCGGCTTCTCGCAGCCACACATCTATCACGCGATGGACCAGCTCGGCATCGCGCAGTACATCACCCGTGTCGGCTTGCTGCTGGGCGATGTCGAGTCGCTCGAGGAGGCCAAGCGGGCCTGGGTGGAGGACGACGCCTGGCAGGGGCTGCGCCGTTACGTCGAGGACACCTTCGTCATCAAGGATCCGGTGGAGTTGTTCGTCGCCCAGAACGCTGCGCTCGACGGCCTCCTGTACGCGCTGGTGTACGAAACCATCATCGACGATGTGCTCTCGTCGCAGGGCGGCACGCCGGTGGCGATGCTCACTCAGTTCATGACCGACTGGTTTGCCGAAACCCGTAAGTGGGTCGATGCCACAGTGAAGATCGCGGCCAGCGAGTCGGCGGAGAACAAGGCTGTCATGGCCGGCTGGCTGACGCACTGGCGCGACCGTGCTGCTGCCGCGCTGCTGCCCGTTGGCCGCATTGCATTGGGTGATCGCGCCGACGAGGCCCTGGCCGAGGTGGTCCAGCAGTTCAATGCGCGCATGGCCAAGGCCGGCGTCACCCTCTGAGGAGAGCTCCCGAATGTCGACCGTATTCCTTGCTTTGCAGACCAACGAGGAAACCCGCCCGATCATCGAGGCGATCCTGCAGGACAACCCCGGCGCTGTCGTCGATGAGCAGCCCGCGATGGTGAAGATCAACGCCGAGCGCGAACTCATCGTTCGCCGCGAGACGATCGAGGAGATTACCGGGAACGACTACGACCTGCAGTCGCTGCAGGTCAACATGATCACGATGTCGGGCAACCTCGATCAGACCGACGACGAAATCCGCCTTTTCTGGAAGGCCTGAGGGACATAGGAGACTCCGCACATGGACATGCAAGTTGCCAAGAAGAAGCTGGGCCTGAAGGAACGCTACGCGGTGATGACGCGCGGTCTGGACTGGACGCCGTCTTACCAGAAGATGGAGGACATCTACCCTTACATGCAGTACGAGGGGATCAAGATCCACGACTGGGACAAGTGGGAGGATCCGTTCCGCCTCACCATGGACGCCTACTGGAAGTACCAGGCCGAGAAGGAGCGCAAGCTGTACGCGATCATCGACGCCTTCAACCAGAACAACGGCCACCTCAACGTCACCGATGCGCGCTACGTCAACACGGTCAAGCTGTTCATCAGCGGCATCAGCCCGCTCGAGTATGTTGCGCACCGTGGCTTTGCGCATGCCGGCCGCGCCTTCCCCGGCCCCGGGCCGCGCGTCGCCTGCCTGATGCAGTCGCTCGACGAGATCCGCCATGCCCAGACCCAGGTGCACTCGATCTCGAACTACAACAAGTACTACAACGGCATGCACGACTTCCACCACATGCATGACCGCGTGTGGTTCCTGTCGGTGCCCAAGAGCTTCTTCGACGACGCCATCACCGCGGGCCCGTTCGAGTTCATGGTCTCGATCGGCTTCTCGTTCGAGTACGTGCTCACCAACCTGCTGTTCGTGCCCTTCGTCTCGGGCGCCGCCTACAACGGCGACATGGGTACGATGACCTTCGGCTTCTCGGCGCAGTCCGACGAGGCGCGCCACATGACCCTCGGCCTGGAGGTGATCAAGTTCATCCTCGAGCAGGACCCCGCCAACGTGCCGATCGTGCAGCGCTGGATCGACAAGTGGACCTGGCGCGGTTATCGCGTCCTGACCCTGGTGGCGATGATGATGGACTACATGCTGCCCAAGCGCACGATGAGCTGGAAGGAAGCCTGGGAGGTGTACTTCGAGGAGAACGGCGGTGCGCTGTTCAAGGACCTCGCCCGCTACGGCATCACCATGCCCAAGTGCGCCGAGCAGATCGCGCTCGAGAAGGATCACCTTTCGCACCAGGCCTGGAGCACTTTCTACAACTACGCCGCCGCTGCCAACTTCCACACCTGGATGCCGGATGAGGACGAGATGGCGTGGCTGTCGAGCAAGTACCCGGAGAGCTTCGACAAGCATTACCGCCCGCGCTACGAGTTCTGGCGCGAGCAGGCCGCCAAGGGCAATCGCTTCTACAACAAGACGCTGCCGATGCTGTGCCAGACCTGCCAGATTCCGATGCTGTTCACCGAGCCGGGCGACCCGACCAAGATCTGCTATCGCGAGGTCGATTACAAGGGCGACAAATACCACTTCTGTTCCGACCACTGCAAGGAGATCTTCGAGCACGAGCCCGAGAAGTACGTCCAGTCCTGGCTACCGGTTCACCAGATCTATCAGGGCAACTGCTTCCCCGAGGGTACCGATCCCACCGTCGAGGGCTTCGATCCGCTGGCAGCCGTGCTGAAGTACTACAACCTCGAATTCGGTCGTGACAACCTCGACTTCGACATTTCCGAGGACAAGAAGAACTTCGCCGAATGGCGTGGCCAGGCGACGAAGAACGCTTGATCGTCCACCGCGCCGGGTACGAAGGTGCTCGGCGCAACAAGGACTTAGCTAGGAGACAAGACATGGCTGTTGCCGCTGTTTCGAAATACGAATTCGCCCCCGCCGACACCCAGGACAAGTTCCATGGTGCCCAGTTGCTCTACATCGGCTGGGAGGACCACCTGCTGTTCTGTGCCCCGTTCTGCTTCCCGTTCCCACCGACGATGCGCTTCGGCGACGTCGTCGCCGGCCCGATGCAGGCCGCCTTCGGCTACCACCCGGACTTCGCCCGGATCGACTGGAGCACGGTGGAGTGGCTGAAGTCGGGCAAACCGGTCGTGCTCGACTTCGACAAGTCGCTCGCCGACAACGGGCTCAAGCACAAGGACGTGATCCGCTTCCGCACGCCTGGACTTGCTGGCATCAAGGGGTCGTGCAGCTGACGCCGAGCAGAAATGGCAGCCCGTTCTGGCGGGCCGCCATCGGCATCCGGTGGAGAACGGAAAGGAACGGGAACGGATCATGAGCTACGAACTGACCATTGAACCAATCGGCCAGACGATCGAAGTGGAGGAGGGCCAGACCATCCTCGACGCTGCACTGCGCGCCGGCATCTGGCTGCCTCATGCCTGTTGCCACGGCCTGTGCGCAACCTGCAAGGTGCAGGTGATCGACGGCGAGGTCGACCACGGCGAGGCGTCGAGCTTCGCGCTGATGGATTTCGAGCGTGACGAGGGCAAGACCCTGGCCTGTTGTGCGCGTCTCGAGTCCGACGTGACGATCGAGGCCGAGATCGATGAGGAGGCAGACGCGGAGTCGATCCCGGTGCGCGACTTCCCCGGTACCGTGACCCGCATCGAAACGCTCACACCGACGATCAAGGCGGTCTTCATCGAGACTGACGAGCCGATGCATTTCCAGGCTGGCCAGTACATCAACTTCTTCCTCGAAGGCGGCGAGTACAGCCGTGCCTTCTCGCTGGCGAACCCGCCTTCGAGCGGACGCGAGGTCGAGCTCAACATCCGCGTCGTCCCGGGTGGCCGCGGCACCACCTGGATCCACGAGCAGCTCAAGGTCGGCGAGCGTGTGCGCCTGTCCGGTCCCTACGGTCGCTTCTTCGTGCGCAAGTCGACGCCCGAGGCGCTGCTGTTCATGGCCGGCGGCTCGGGGCTGTCCAGCCCACGCTCGATGATCCTCGATCTGCTCGAGGCGGGCGATACGCGGCCGATGACGTTGGTGTATGGGCAGCGCAACCGCAGCGAGCTTTATTACCACGACGAGTTCCTCGCGCTCGCCGCGAAGTACCCGAACTTCACCTACGTCCCGGCCTTGTCCGACGAGCCGGCCGACTCGGCGTGGAAGGGTTTGCGCGGCTATGTCCATGAGGCCGCGGCGACGCACTTCAACAATGACTTCCGCGGCCACAAGGCCTACCTGTGCGGCCCGCCGCTGATGATCGACGCCTGCATCACCGCACTCATGCAGGGACGGCTGTTCGAGCGCGACATCTTCATGGAGAAGTTCTTCTCCGCGGCCGACGTCCAGCAGGTTCGCAGCCCGCTGTTCAAGCGCATCTAGTGCGAGGCGCCGGCGTGGCCGGCATCCGATTGCGCAGGGGAAAGGGCCTCAACCGCTGCGCGCAACATCGAGGCAATGCAAGGCGCCGCCGGCCGTCGGCCGGGGCGAACAATCACGAAGGAGGGACATACCTATGGCAATGACTGGCGTTCTGCGTCCGGGCCACGCTCAGATCCGCGTTCTGGACCTTGAAGAAGGCATCAACCACTACGGCAAGGTGCTCGGCCTGATCGAGACGGGCCGTGACAGCCAGGGCCGGGTGTATTTCAAGGCCTGGGACGAGCGTGACCACAACAGCGTGATCCTGCGCGAGGCCGATACGGCCGGCATCGACTTCTTCGGTTTCAAGGTCGCCGACCAGGCCACCCTGGACAAGCTCGATCGGGACCTTCAAGCCTATGGTCTGAAGACCGAGCGTATCCCCGCTGGCGACTTGCTCGAGACCGGCGAGCGCGTGCGTTTCGAGGTGCCGTCAGGGCACCAGATCGAGCTCTACTGGGAGAAGAGCGACTACGGCACCGATGACACCTACACCAATCCGCCGCCCTGGACCGATGAGGCCGAGCGTGGCATCGCGCCAATCCGGCTCGATCACTGCCTGCTCTACGGTCCGGACATCGAGAAGGTGCAGGACATCTTCTGCAAGGTGCTCGGCTTCTATCTCGTCGAGCACGTGATCATGGAAGACGGCAAGACCGACCTGGCGATCTGGCTGTCGTGTTCGACCAAGGCACACGACATCGCTTTCGTGCGTCACCCCGAGCCGGGCAAGTTGCACCACGTCTCGTTCCTGCTCGAAAGCTGGGAAAAGGTGCTGCGTGCGGCCGACATCATGTCGATGAACAAGGTATCGATCGACATTGGTCCGACGCGTCACGGCATCACCCGCGGGACCACGATCTATGCCTTCGATCCGTCCGGCAACCGCTTCGAGACCTTCTGCGGCGGCTACCAGTGCTATCCCGACTGGAAGCCCGTCCGGTGGACGTGGGACGAGGTCGGCACGGGGATCTTCTACCACGACCGCAAGCTCAATGAACGCTTCCTGACGGTCGTGTCCTGAGCGCTTCGCCTGCTTCCCACAGGCTCTGGCCCCGCGGCGCGGCATGCGTCGCGGGGGCGGTCAGCACGGCGGGCTCAGAGCTTCTTCTTGCCGGTGAAGAAATCCGTCGGCATGCGCTTGACTGCATCGAGCGTGCGCAGGATGTGCTCGGTCAGGATGGAGGTTGCGCGCGTCGTATCGCGCGCAAGCGTTGCATCGAACAGGGCCTGATGCTCGGCGTGGATGTCGCGCTCGATGGGTTGGCGGAACAGGCTGATCCTGCGATAGCGCTCGGACTGTTGATAGAGGATGTTCTGGAAATGGCGGATCCAGCGCGAGGGCGAGGCCGAGATCAACGCCTCGTGGAAGGCGCGGTTGCGCTTCTCCCACTCTTCGGTGGTGCCCGGGTCGTGGTCGGCCAACTTCTCTTCTGCGCGCGACAGGCGGTGGAATGCGGCGACGACGCTGGCTTCCCAGTCGTCGCCACCGAGCGTGATCGACTGGCGCAGGGCCTCGGTCTCGAGCAGCACGCGGGTGCGGGTGATGTCTTCGAAGTCGGCGATGGAGATGGGCGCGACGCGGAATCCGCGCTGGCCCTGTGTCACCACGAGCGCGTCGGTCACCAGCAGCAGCAAGGCCTCACGCAGGGTTCCTGCGCCGACGTCGTACTGGTCCTTGAGGTGCTCGACGCGGAGTTTTTCGCCGGGTGCATGGACGCCTTCGATGATGTCGCGCCGCAGACGCTGGTAGGCGCCCTCGACCAGGGTTTTGGGTTCGGCAGCGGCATTCGACAACAGGGCGGCTTCGCTCATGATGGCTGAAGGTAATGGTGCGATGTAGCTGGATTCTAGCCCACTGACGTCTTGTTCGCAGGCTTAATCAAATCTCGAGAAAAATGCTTGACGTCGATAAAATGCTCGATTACCTTCGTCAAGCCGTCACAGTGACCCGCCATTGCCAGGAGCACCGAGGATGAAGATTGCAGTTCAGCAAGCCACGATCAGCTGGGAGTCAGCTCATGTAGCCGTACGCGCGGCGGTCGAGTGCGCTGTCGAGCTTGGCGTCCGCATCAACGTCGGCGTCGCCGACTCGGCAGGAAACCTGGTCGCATTCCTGCGCATGCCGGGCGCCTTTCCGCAGTCGATCGGGATCGCCATCGACAAGGCGCACACCGCTGCAGGCTTTGGTTTCCCCACTGCAGACTGGATGAAGATTGTCGGTGACAACGAGGGCATGAAGTTCGGCTTCTCGGCGCGCCCCGGCCTGGTGGTGTTTGGCGGCGGCCTGCCTGTCCGTGTCGATGGGCAGCTCGTCGGCGGTATCGGCGTATCCGGGGCGTCGGAGGAGCAGGACAGTGTCTGTGCGCGGGCAGGGCTGATCGCCATTGGCGCTGACGATGTTCCGCTGTAGTGAGTGGCTGGCTCCCCTCCAGTCCAAGGTTTGCAGTCGTGCGGCGGTCCGCCGTGCCTCTCCCTCTCCCCTGACCGCCGCACGGTCTGCATTCTCTCGAGATTCAAGAAACAGGAAGACGTCATGAACAAGATCAAATGCGCCCTGATCGGTCCGGGCAACATCGGTACCGACCTGCTGTACAAACTCAAGCGCAGTCCGGTGCTCGAGCCGGTGTGGATGGTGGGCATCGACGCCAGCTCCGAAGGCCTGGCGCGTGCGCGCGAGCTCGGCCTCAAGACCACCGCCGAGGGCGTCGACGGCCTGCTGCCGCACGTGCTGGCCGACGGCGTGCAGATCGCCTTCGATGCCACCTCGGCCTATGTGCACGCCGAGAACAGCCGCAAGCTCAATGAACTGGGCGTGCTGATGATCGACCTCACCCCGGCGGCGATCGGCCCCTTCTGCGTGCCGCCGGTGAACCTCGCCGAGCACGTCGGCAAGGGTGAAATGAACGTGAATATGGTCACCTGCGGCGGCCAGGCCACGATCCCGATGGTCGCGGCCGTCTCCCGCGTGCAGCCGGTGGCCTACGGCGAGATCGTCGCCACCGTGTCCTCCAAGTCGGCCGGCCCCGGCACGCGCAAGAACATCGACGAATTCACCCGCACCACCGCGGGCGCGGTCGAGAAGGTCGGCGGCGCCAAGCAGGGCAAGGCCATCATCATCCTCAACCCGGCCGAACCGCCCTTGATCATGCGCGACACGGTGCATTGCCTCACCGAGACCGAGCCCGACCAGGCGGCGATCACCGAATCCATCCACGCCATGATCCGCGAGGTGCAGAAATACGTGCCCGGCTACCGCCTGGTCAATGGCCCGGTGTTCGACGGCAAGCGCGTCTCGGTGTACCTCGAGGTCGAAGGCCTGGGCGACTACCTGCCCAAGTACGCCGGCAACCTCGACATCATGACCGCGGCCGGTGCGCGCACCGCCGAGATGTTCGCCGAGGAGATCCTGGCCGGTCGCCTCAAGCTTGAATCCAACCGCGCCACGATGGTGGCCTGAGCGCCCCGGCCACAAGGAGAGATGAACATGGAACTTCGCGGCAAGAAAGTCACCGTGCATGACATGACCCTGCGCGACGGCATGCACCCCAAGCGCCACCTGATGACGCTCGAGCAGATGAAGACCATCGCCTGCGGCCTGGACGAGGCGGGCATCCCGCTGATCGAGGTCACCCACGGCGACGGCCTGGGCGGCAGCTCGGTGAACTACGGCTTCCCGGCCCACAGCGACGAGGAGTACCTGTCTGCCGTGATCCCGCTGATGAAGCAGGCCAGGGTGTCGGCGCTGTTGCTGCCGGGCATCGGCACGGTCGATCACCTCAAGATGGCGCACGAACTGGGCGTCTCCACCATCCGCGTGGCCACCCACTGCACCGAGGCAGACGTCTCCGAGCAGCACATCGGCTACGCCCGCAAGCTCGGCATGGACACCGTCGGCTTTCTGATGATGGCGCACATGAACAGCCCCGAAGGCCTGGTCAAGCAAGCCAAGCTGATGGAGCGCTACGGCGCCAACTGCATCTACGTCACCGACTCGGCCGGCCACCTGCTGCCCGACACGGTCAAGTCGCGCCTCAGTGCGGTGCGCGATGCGCTCAAGCCCGAGACCGAGCTCGGCTTCCACGGCCACCACAACTTGGCCATGGGCGTGGCCAACAGCCTGGCCGCGCTCGAAGTCGGCGCCAGCCGCATCGACGCCGCGGCCGCTGGCCTGGGGGCCGGTGCGGGCAACACCCCGATGGAAGTGTTCATCGCGGTGTGCGACCTGATGGGGATCGAGACCGGCGTGGATGTGTTCAAGATCCAGGACGTGGCCGAGGACCTGGTGGTGCCGATCATGGACTTCCCGATCCGCATCGACCGCGATGCGCTCACGCTGGGCTACGCCGGCGTGTATGGCTCCTTCCTGCTGTTCGCCAAGCGCGCCGAGAAGAAGTACGGCGTGCCCGCGCGCGAGATCCTGGTCGAGATGGGCCGACGCGGCATGGTCGGCGGCCAGGAGGACATGATCGAGGATACGGCGCTCAACCTGGCCAAGGCGCGCGGCCTGGCGGCCTGAACCGCAACGACAACCCGGAGGAGAACACGATGCCGCTGGCAGAAATCACCATGATCGAAGGCCGTACCGAGGACCAGAAGCGGGCGGTGATCGCCAAGGTCACCCAGGCGCTGGTCGAGGCGGTCGGCGCACCGGTCGAGACGGTTCGCGTCATCATTCGAGAGGTGCCCAAGACCAACTGGGGTATCGGCGGAGTATCGTTGAAAGACCTCGGGCGCTGACCTAACCGCTTTCATGTTGCGGCGTGGGTACGGACGATTTCCAGAAAGGATTGCAGGATCGGCGACTGATCTCCCTCCCGATAGAGACAGCTCAGATCCACCCGGCCATGCTTGGGCAGGTCTTCGATCGGCAGGTACACCACGCCGCGCAAGGCCAGTGCGGTGGCGGATTCCGGCACCAGGCAGACGCCGAATCCACTGGCCACCAGCGCCACGCCGGTCACCGCGTCACCCACTTCCTGTGACACCTCGGGCACGAAGCCCGCTTCGTGGCACAGGCTCATCACCTTGTCGACAAAATTCGGCCGTGCGCCGGTGGGGAACAGCACCAGGGGGTGTGCTGCCAGCTCGCTGAATTTAACGCTTGACTGGCGTGCCAGCGGATGGCTTTCGTTTACCGCCACCAACAGCACTTCGGTGGTGACCAGTTCGGCAGCGATGTCGGCAAGCGGGGCCACCATGCGGTTGAAGCCGACGTTGATGCGGCGCTGGCGCAGGGCTTCGATCTGTTCGCCCTTGGTCATCGTATGCAGCACGATCTTGACGTCCGGATAAGTGCTGCGAAAGCGCAACAGCAGGCGGGGAATTTCACCCAGGATCGCGGAGCCGAAAATGGCCACGTCAAGGCGGCCGAGCCTGCCCTGGCCGGCGCGCTGGGTGCGCTCGGTGGCTTGCTCGACCACGGCGCGAATGTTGCGTGCTTCGTCCAGAAACAGCTCGCCCGCTGCCGTCAGCTCCATGCCGCGCGGCGTGCGCAGGAACAGCTTCACACCGAGCTCTTCCTCCAGTTGCTGGATCTGCCGGGTCAACGGTGGTTGTGAGATGTGCAGCCGTGTGGCGGCGCGGCCGATGTTCTCCTCCTCGGCAACCGCAATGAAGTAACGCAGGTGGCGAAAGTCCATGTGCAAACCCCCAAAGGTGTGAGCGCAATGTTAATACCTGGAAGGTATTGTTGAGGGGATTTAATGGTATTGGACGGTAATTCTCCTGCTCGATAAGGTTCGCATCATCCTCCTGGCCTCGTGTCTGGAGTGCACAAAAAACATCGTCGTGACTGATCGAGGAGGAAGACATGAAGGATTACGCATCCCGCCCTTGTGGCAACCCTGAAGTTTCCATGCGCCGCATCACCCTGGCGGTCGCAGGTGCCTGCGCTGGCCTGAGCATCGCGGGTACCGCGTTTGCGTTTCAGATCGACACCGGCAACCCCGACGTTCGCCTGACTTGGGACAACACGGTGAAATACAGCGCTGGCTGGCGCGTTCGCGGGCAGGATTCGAGCGTGGCCGACAATTCGATCGGTCCTCAGATCAACACCAACGACGGTGATCTGAACTTCGGCCGTGGCTTGATTTCCAGCCGCCTCGATCTGCTGTCTGAGCTCGACTTCCGCTACAAGCGCAACTACGGCTTCCGCGTCAGTGGCGCGGCCTGGTATGACGACGTGTACAACCGCTCCAACGACAATCCCGGTTTTGCCGGCGGCGCCTTGATCAATCAGCGCTCGGCGAAGTACAACGAGTTTGCCAGGCAAACCGAGAAGCTGCACGGGCGTAAGGCCGAGTTCCTCGATGCCTTCGTGTATGGCAGCTTCGCCCCAGGTGGCATGAACCTGAACGCCAAGGCCGGTCGCTTCACCCAGCTGTATGGCGAGAGCCTGTTCTTCGGTTCCAACGGTATTGCCGGTGCGCAAACGCCGCTCGACCTGGCACGCGCGCTGTCGGTGCCCAATTCGCAGTTCAAGGAAGTGGCGCGCCCGGTGGGGCAGGTGTCGGCGCAGCTGCAGATCAACGCCGATGTGACGGTGGGCGCTTACTACCAGACCGAGTGGCGCAAGTCGCGCCTGCCGGCCTCGGGCAGCTATTTCAGTTTTGCGGACTTCGTCGATGAGGGTGGGGATGCGCTGATTCTTGGGCCTGGTGCTGAGGTGCACCGCGGCAAGGATATCGAAGCGAAGAACTCGGGTCAGGGGGGTGTGCAGGTCAAGTTCAAGGCTGGCAACGCCGAGTATGGCCTCTATGCCGCGCAATTCCACGACAAGATGCCGCAGTTCTATGTTCGTCCCGGTGTCAATCCTAAGCCCGGCTTCATTGGCGACTACGTGATGGTCTACGCCGAAAACATCCGCACCGTGGGCGCGAGCTTCAGCACCCTCGTGGGCGAGACCAACGTCGCCGGTGAATTGTCCTTCCGCGACAACATGCCGCTGGTGGGCAGTGGCATCACCATGATCCTGCCGGGCGATACCAAGTCCGATGGCTACAGCAACGCCGCCTTTCCGGTGGGCCGCACCATGCACCTGAACCTGTCCGCGATCAGCGTGCTGGGTGCCAGCTCGATGTGGGATGCTGCCACCTTCATCGGTGAGTTCGCTTACAACCGCCGCCTCAAGATCACCGACAACGCCGATCAGCTCGACCCCTCGGCTACCCGTGACGCCAGTGCGATCCAGTTCGTGTTCACCCCGGAATATTTCCAGGTGACTCCCGGTGTCGACCTGCAGGTGCCGATTGGTTTGAGCTACGGCCTGGCCGGGCGCTCCTCGGTCAATGGCGTGCTGTTCCCGGCAGAGAAGGGCGGCAATGTCAGCATCGGCGTCAAGGCGGATTATCAGCGCACCTGGCAGGCCAGCCTGAACTTCACGCACTACTTTGGCCCGGCCGGCTCGGTGATCAAGTACGACACCGCGGTGCCCGAGCTATCGTACAGGAACTTCCATCGTGATCGCGACTTCATTTCGTTGTCGATCCAGCGCACGTTCTGATTCAGAAAAATCGAATAAAGGAGACGAAACATGATGAAGCTCAAGATGATCTGTGTGGCGCTTGGCGCCGTGCTGCTGAGCGTGGGCGCAGCCCAGGCTGCGGTGACCACCGAAGAGGCTGCGAAGCTGCAGACCACGCTGACCCCGCTGGGCGGGGAGCGTGCAGGCAACGAGGACGGCAGCATTCCGGCATGGACGGGCGGGATCACCAAACCGCTGCCCGGCCCGATGCTGGGTGACATTCCCACGTCGATCTTTGCCGATGAAAAGCCGCTGTTCCAGGTGAACGCCGGCAACATGACCCAGTACAGCGAACTGCTTTCCGACGGCACCAAGGCCTTGCTGCAGAAGTACCCGGATAGCTTCCGTCTCGACGTGTTCCCGACCCACCGCACTGCAGCCGCACCGCAGCGGGTGTATGACAACGTTGCGAAGAATGCCACCCGCTGCAGCACCACCGACGGTGGCTACTCGCTGCAGGGCTGCATCGGCGGCACGCCCTTCCCGATTCCGAAGGAAGGGGTGGAGGTGATGTGGAACTACCTGCTGCGCACCGAAGCGCCGTCCATCGAGTACCGCTTCAAGAACATCGTGGGCAACTCGGATGGCTCGCATACGCTGGCAACGCGTAACGAGATTTCCTTCCAGTACCCGCCGTTCTATGAGGACGCGACCCCGGAAAGCTGGTCGGGTGAATATGCGCTGCTGCGCTTCAACACGCTCGAGCCGCCGTTCAAGGCCGGTGAGTCGCTGGTGATCCGTGACAGCATCGACCAGAAGAACGCGCGTCAGGCCTGGCAGTATCTGGTGGGGCAGCGCCGTGTGCGTCGTGCGCCGACGGTGGCATACGACACCCCGGACTTCGTGGCGTCGGGTGCCAACTACTTCGACGAGGTGCAGGGCCTGTTTGGCTCACTCGATCGTTATGAGTGGAAGCTGATCGGCAAGCAGGAAATGCTGGTGCCCTACAACAACAATGGCTTTGTGGGCGCGCCGCTCAAGGATGCCTTGTCTAAGCATCACCTCAACCCGGATCACGTGCGTTGGGAGCGTCATCGCATGTGGGTGGTCGAGGCCACGGTGGCACCGGGCAAGCGCCATGCGGTGCCCAAGCGTCGCTACTACGTCGATGAGGACACCTGGCTGGTGTTGCTGATGGACGGCTACGATGCCGAAGGCAAATTGTGGCGGACCACCCAGGTGACCCCGTTCGTGGTGCCGTCGATTCCGGCAACGCTGATCAAGACCGCCACCGTGTTCAACCTGCAGGCCAACACCATGAGCGTGATCCAGGCGCTCAATGATGAAACCTTCAAGGTGGTGCCGCGCCGGCCCGAGACCTACTTCACCGGTGACGCAGTCGCCGCTGATGCCTCGCGCTGACCGGTAACGCATCGCGGTTTCCTGCCAGCCCGCAACCGGGCTGGCAGGTGCAACTTCACTCCTGATACGCCTGTTCGAGCGCACTGCCTGCAGCGGCAAGGTGCTGCGTTGCGGGTGTTGCGAACGAGTAAGCACCATGGTTTCCAAGAGTTTTGGTGGTGGGCGCCTGATGCGCCTTGCCGCTGAGTTTTCCCTTGTCTGGCTGAGCGCTGGCTCGCTGGCGATGGCGTCCACGCACAAGGTGCCGGACCTGCTTGAACTGCCGGCGCGGATCGATGTTCGCGCCCAGCATGCACTGCAGCTGTCGGTTGCCCGGGCGGGCGAGCGTCTGGTGGCGGTCGGCGTGCGCGGCAACGTGCTGCTCTCCGACGACCAGGGCGGATCCTGGCGCCAGGCCGGCGCAGTGCCGGTCAGCGTGGCGCTGACGGATGTCAGCTTTGCCTCCGCCAGCAAGGGCTGGGTCGTGGGGCATAGCGGGGTGATCCTGCACACTGCGGACGGCGGCGAAAGTTGGGTTCGCCAGCTCGATGGCATCCAGGCTGCACAGCTGGCGCTGGGCGAGGCCAATGCCCGCCTGGCCGCAGGCGACGAGTCTGCAGCACGCGCCGTGCGCGACGCCGAACGCATGTTGGAAGAAGGCCCCGACAAGCCCTTTCTCAGCGTGCATTTCGTTGATGAGCAGCGCGGGTATGTGGTGGGCGCCTATGGCCTGGCGCTGATGACGCTTGATGGCGGTAACAGCTGGAAGTCGTTCGCTGGGCGTATCCCCAACCGCCGCGGCAACCACCTGTATCAGATCCAGAGCCAGGGCGAGGACGTCCTCATTGTTGGCGAGCAGGGGGTGGTGTTTCGCTCGCGGGATGCGGGCGAGCAGTTCTCTGCGATCTCCACACCTTATCCGGGCACCTTCTTCGGCCTGGTCATGATTGATGCCGACAGCCTGCTGGCCTTTGGCCTGCGCGGTAACGCCTGGGCCACCCGCGACGGGGGTGATACCTGGACGCAGGTGCCGATCGATCAGGAAATCACCCTGACCAGCGGGCGTCGCCTGGCCGACGGTTCCATCGTGCTTGCCGATGAAAGCGGACGACTGCTGCGCAGCACGGACGGTGCGCGCAGCTTCGTGGCGGTGCCCGAACATCCCGCCAGCGGTCTGACCGGTATGGTTCAGACGCCTGCTGGTGACCTGGTCCTATCCGGCGCGCGCGGCCTTGTCCGTGTCGAGCACGCCAAACTCGTGGCGGAAGCAAAGCGATGAGCGCAGCACACATCCTCTCTGCACCGGCCGCTGCCGTCAGTCTGCAGGGCTTCGATCCTCGTTCGGGCTCCTGGCTCGAGCGCCTGCTGTTCAATAACCGTGCTGTGGTGCTGGCGCTGTGCGTGCTGGTCACGGCCATCCTCGGCTACAAGGCGCTGGGGCTGACGCTGAATGCGGCGTTCGAGAAGATGATTCCGACGAGTCATCCCTACATCGTCAACTACCTCGACAACCGCAGCCAGCTCGCCGGCATGGGCAACAGCCTGCGCATTGCGGTCGAAGCCAGGGAGGGCGACATCTTCGATGCGGAATATCTCGACACCGTGCGCAAGCTCAGTGAAGAGCTGTTCCTGATGCCCGGCGTCGATCGTCCGTTCATGAAGTCCTTATGGGCGCCCGCGGTACGCTGGACCGGGGTCACCGAAGAGGGTCTGGATGGCGGGCCGGTGATTCCCGATGATTACGACGGATCGCTCGAGAGTCTGGAGCAGGTCCGGGTCAACATCGAACGCTCGGGCGAAATCGGCCAGCTCGTGGCCGGCAACTACCAGTCGAGCGTGATCCTGGTGCCGCTGCAGGAGCGCATTGCCGAAACCGGCGAGCGCATCGATTACCATGCCCTTTCCCAGCGCCTCGAAGAACTGCGCAGCAAGTACGAGTCCGACCGCATCAGCATATACATCACCGGGTTTGCCAAGGTGGTGGGCGATCTGATCGAAGGTCTGCGGCAGGTGATGGTGTTCTTTGCCGCCGCAATCGCGATCGCCACTTCGGTGCTGTTCTGGTACACGCGCTGCCTGCGCAGCACGCTGCTGGTCATGCTGTGTTCGCTCACTGCGGTGATCTGGCTGTTTGGCCTGCTGCCCACGCTGGGTTACGAGTTGGATCCATATTCCATTCTGGTGCCGTTCGTGGTGTTTGCCATTGGCATGAGCCACGGCGCACAGAAGATGAACGGCATCATGCAGGACATCGGCCGCGGGACGCACAAGCTGGTGGCAGCGCGTTATACCTTCCGTCGTCTGTTCCTCACCGGCATGATCGCGCTCATCACCGACGCCATTGGTTTTGCGGTGTTGATGGTGATCGACATTCCGGTCATCCAGGACTTGGCGGTGACCGCGAGTCTTGGGGTGGCGGTGCTGATCTTCACCAACCTGATCGTGTTGCCGATCGTGCTCTCTTACACCGGTGTAAGCGCATCGGCCGCACAGCGCAGCCACGAGGCCGAGCGCCTTGAGGCCAGCGATACCGAACACACACGGCACCCGTTCTGGGCCTTCCTTGATCTGTTTACGCAGAAGAAGTGGGCCACCATTGGCGTGCTGGCCGGCGTCGGGATGGGGGTGGTGGGTCTGCTGGGCGGCGCGCAGTTGAAAATTGGCGACACCGATCCGGGCGCGCCCGAGTTGCGTCCCGACTCGCGCTACAACATGGACAACGCCTTCATGGGCGCCAACTATGCGGCCAGCAGCGACGTGTTCATCGTCATGGTGAAGACGCCGCAATATTCCTGCGGGCAGTACGACACCCTGATGGCGGTGGATGCGCTCGAGCGTGAGCTGCAGCAGTTGCCGGGCGTGGAAGGCACCAGTTCGCTGGCGGGCCTGGCCAAGGTGGCCAACGCCGGGATGAACGAGGGCAGCCTGAAGTGGTTCGAGATTCCGCGCTCGCAGGACATGCTCAACGCCATCATCACCCGTGCGCCGCGCGAGATGTTCAACCAGAACTGCGACCTGCTCACCGTTTATGCCTATCTCAAGGACCACAAGGCCGACACCCTGGCCAGCGTGGTCAGCACGGTGGAGGCTTTTGCGGCGCAGTATGGTTCGGACAACATCCGCTTCCTCAACGCGGCGGGTAACGCAGGGATCGAGGCAGCCACCAACATCGTCGTTGAAGAAGCCAACACCCAGATGCTCATCCTGGTGTATTGCGCAGTCATCGTGCTGGCCTTCATCACCTTCCGCTCATGGCGTGCGGTGGTGTGTGCGGTGCTGCCGCTGATGGTCACCTCGGTGTTGTGTCAGGCGCTGATGGTGTGGCTGAACATTGGTGTCAAAGTGGCGACGCTGCCGGTGATTGCGCTGGGCGTGGGCATCGGTGTCGACTACGCCTTGTATGTGATGACGGTAGTGCTGGCGCGCATGAAGGAGGGCATGAACCTGTCCGAGGCCTATTACAGGGCGTTGTTGTTCACTGGCAAGGTGGTGGTGATGACGGGCATCACCCTGGGCTTGGCTGTGGCCACCTGGGCGTGGTCGCCGATCAAGTTCCAGGCAGATATGGGCATCCTGCTCGCGTTCATGTTCGTGTGGAACATGCTCGGCGCGCTGATCCTGCTCCCGGCACTGGGGCATTTCCTGCTGCGGCCCAAGAAAGTCGTCGTGGTCTGAACGAGGGAGACAAGACATGTATCGACACCTGCTGGTGCCGCTCGATGGTTCGGAGCTGGCGACGAATCTGGTGACCCAGGCGGTGGCCTTTGCCGTCAGCCTGGGGGCGAAGATCACTTTTTTCACCATGCGCGCCGATTACGGCGCCAGCGGTGACGGCGCGCTAGCGAGGTCGCTTTCGCCCGAGCATTTTGCCGAAGCCGAGATGGGCGACTCCAACGCCATCCTGGCCAAGGCGCTGGCGGCCGCCGGTGCCTTCAAGCTGGAATGTGATGGGGTGGCCCGCACCGGGAGCCGGCCGTACGAGCTGATCCTGGAGGTGGCTGAAGAGAAGGGCTGCGACCTCATTTACATGGCGTCGCACGGACGCCGTGGCCTGAAGGCGCTGATTCTCGGTTCGCAAACGCAGAAGGTGCTGGCGCACGCGACCCTGCCGGTGCTAGTGGCCACCGTCGAAGCCAATGCGCCGGCTGCGGCCGGTGAGGCTGCGATCGGCGTCATCAAGGACGAGCACCGCGCGATTGCCGCCGTCACCAACGGGCTGCGCCACATCGCCCAGCAGGCGCGCTCGGGTGCGGAAGTGGACCTGCAGTTGCTGGAATCGATGCTGCATTACATCCGCGCTTTTCCCGAAGCCCTGCATCACCCCAAGGAAGAGCAATACCTGTTCGCCCGGCTTGCGCAGCGCACCGACGAGTTTGCCGAACTGATCGCGAGCCTCGAAGCCGAGCATCGGGTAGGCGGCGCCCTGCTGGCCCGGCTCGAGTCTCAGCTTTTGCAGTTGCGTGCTGCCGGTGCGGTCATGTCGGTTCCCGCGCGAGCAGAACTGGGTGAGGCGGTGGAAGCCTTTGCCAAGGCCCAGTGGCAGCACCTCAACGCCGAAGAAAAGCTGATCCTGCCTGCGGCGCAGCGCCACCTTAGCAGCGAAGACTGGGCGCAGATCGAATCCGCGTTTCGTGAAAACGGCCCGCTCAGTCGGGGCTCGGAGTACGACGAGGCCTTTAGGCGCCTGTTTACCCGGCTGATGAATCTGAGCGCTGCCGAGGGCCGGTACTGAACCTTGTTGAGCGTGCCGGCGTTGTAAGGGTTCCGAAAGGGGATCCGGATAGGCTGGCCGGCTGCTCGCGGTGTGTGTTGAAGTCCCCTGATGACGGCGACTCCCAGCTGGAAAGCGAGCGTGATTTCATCGCGCCAGCGAACGACAGGACTACACTGGCGAGCTCAGACAAACGGCCGGATGCGTCACGACGATGCGGGGGAGTCGCCGCCTGGATCGTGCCGATACAGAGCCGGTCGGGAAGGAGACACATGGCAGGAGACCGACTGATCGAGCGTTTCAATTTGCGCTCGAGGCTACGCTTCAATATCGACGCCGGCCAGATCTGGCTGGACGAGAGCCGCATGCTGCTCCTGCATGCAAAGGCTTTCGGCGCCCTGCGCCGGGAACTGTTCGACACCCTGGGTGCGCGACGTGCTCAGGGCTTGCTGTTGCGCATGGGCTTTGTGTCCGGCCAGCAGGATGCCGACCTGGCCGCCAAGCTATACGGCGAGGGCGACAACTACGACGTATTTCGCATTGGCCCCGAACTGCACGCCTTCGAAGGTCTGGTCAAGGCGAACATCACCAATGCCAAGATCGACTGGGAGGCAGGCAGTTTTTTCGGTGAGGTCGACTGGGAGGGCTCCTGGGAAGCCGAGTCGCACACCCAGATGTTTGGCCCGGGTGACGACATGGCGTGCTGGAGCCTGGTCGGCTATGCATCGGGCTACACCTCACGCTTTTTCAAGCGACTGATCGTCTTTCGCGAAACGCAATGTGTTTGCCGCGGCGATGAGAAATGCGTGGTCGTGGGCAAGCCTGCCGATGCCTGGGGGCAGGATGATCCCTATCTGGCACATTTTCATCCCGAGAATATCGACGGCCAGCTGCGCGAGATGGAAGAGGAGCTCGTGCGTCTGCGCGGCAAGCTGAGAGATCAGCAGTGCCCGGGGAGACTGGTGGGAAACTCGCCTGGCTTTCGCTCTGCATTTGCACTGCTAAGCAAGGCAGCAGCCAGCCCGATAAACGTATTGCTGCTGGGGGAAACCGGGGTGGGCAAGGAGCTGTTTGCGCGCTGGCTGCATGACAACGGCGACCGCCACGACAAGCCCTTCGTCGCCGTCAATTGTGCGGCGATCCCGCACGACCTTATTGAGTCTGAGCTGTTCGGCGTGCAGAAGGGGGCGTACACCGGTGCCCAGCAGTCGCGTGCCGGTCGTTTCGAGCGCGCTGATGGCGGCACCCTTTTCCTCGACGAAATCGGTGAGCTGTCGCTGTCGGCGCAGGTCAAACTGCTGCGGGTGCTGCAGTCTGGTGAGCTGGAGCGTCTCGGCGACGACAGAACGCGCAAGGTCAACGTACGCTTGGTGGCCGCTACCAACGTGAACCTCCAACAGGCTATCGCCGATGGACGTTTCCGGACCGATCTCTACTACCGGTTGGCGACGTATCCGGTGGTCATCCCGCCCCTGCGAGAGCGGGTGAACGATGTGCCGTTACTGGTGGCCGCCCTGATCGAAAAGTATTCGCCCGTGTACAACAAGAGCCTTGAAGGCGTGACGGACCGCGCCATGCAGGCCCTCATGTCCTACCACTGGCCCGGGAACGTGCGCGAACTGGAGAACCTGATCGAGCGCGGTGTGCTCCTTGCTCCATCGGGCGGCCTGATCGAGGTCGACCACCTGTTTGCCGGTGGCGCGCCAGCGCCGGCGCAGGAGGCGCAGCTTGACCGCGCCGGCATCGTTGGCAACGTCGATGACGCAGAGCGTGAGCATCTCTACGAAAACCTGTTGTGTGAGGGTTTCGACCTGCAGGCGCACGAAACACGCCTACTCGAGCTCGCGGTGGAGCGTGCAGGTGGCAACCTGACCCATGCGGCACGCTTGCTGGGTATTTCGCGCCGGCAGCTCGCCTATCGCTTCAAGAACGCGCAGGGTGAAAGCCCCTGCCAGGATCCGCCGGCCTGATCGCGGGCGCAGCTGCAACTCTACCTTTTGCCTGCGGGGCGCGGTGTTTGATCTGCGCCGGGTGAGCGTCTGTCGCTGCCGCTCAACATGAAATACGCCGTTCAGATGGCCCGCTGACTCCGTTTCGGGAGCGTAGCGGGCCATTCTCTTTGTTTGCTGCATATCCCGATCTGAGGCGGTTTCGCCGCCGGCGGGCTCAGGATGTTGCGGTGCAGCTTGACCAATTTGTAAGGCATTCCGGGTCGATGGACAAAATGGTCATCTATAAGATTCAGTCCAGATCATCGATTTTTCAGATAAATCAAATAAAAACAATGGCCTGAAGGTTCTGGCATGGTCTCTGCATTAAGAAAGCTGAGGTTCTCATAAGGTGGCTTGATGTTTTGCGTGAAGCGAAGCCGAAGCTGCCGGATTTCATCAGCAACTGAGGAGACATATCGATGGCAATGACTGGAGTTCTGCGTCCCGGGCACGCGCAGGTTCGCGTGCTGGACATTGAGGAAAGCGCGCGTTTTTACCGTGACGTGCTTGGTCTGGTTGAAACCGGCCGCGACGCGCAAGGGCGGGTCTATTTCAAGTGCTGGGATGAGCGTGACCACCACAGCTATGTGATCCGTCAGGCGGACTCGGCAGGCATCGACTTCTTTGGCTTCAAGGTGCTGGACGTGGCGACGCTGAACAAGCTCGATGCCGATCTGCGCGCTTATGGGCTGAAGACTGAGCGCATTCCGGCAGGTGAATTGCTTGAAACCGGTGAGCGGGTGCGTTTCGAGCTGCCCTCCGGCCACCAGATCGAGCTCTACGCGGAAAAGACCGCGGTCGGAAACGGCATTGAAGAAGTGAATCCGGCGCCGTGGTCGTCACAGCGTGATCATGGCATCGCGCCAGTGCGCCTGGATCATGCCCTGCTTTATGGTCCCAACGTGGCCGAAGTGCAGGAGATCTTCACCAAGGTGCTGGGCTTTTACCTCGTGGAGCGCGTGCTCACCCCCGATGGTCAGGGTAATGCGGCGATCTGGTTGTCTTGCTCGCACAAGGTGCATGACATCGCCTTTGCCGAGTATCCGGAGAAGGGCAAGCTGCACCACTGCTCCTTCCTGATGGACACCTGGGAGCAAGTGCTACGTGCGGGTGACATTCTGTCGATGAACAACGTGCCGGTCGACATTGGCCCCACCCGGCATGGTGTGACCCGCGGCTGCACTATTTATGCTTGGGATCCGTCGGGCAACCGTTTCGAGACCTTCATGGGCGGCTATCAGCCCTATCCCGACTACAAACCGCTGACATGGACATTCGAAAACTTTGGTCAGGGCCTGGATTACCCCCAGCGCAAGCTGCACGAAACCTTCCTCACCGTTGTGACCTGAGGGGAGCGTGCCATGACCGAATCCGCACAGCCGCCGGCCCAGACCGGAGCAACATTCGACACTAGTCGTCGCTTCGTGCGCGTCACCGGTGAAAGGCCGAATGGCTTTATCGAGTTCGACTTCGCCATCGGCGAACCCGAGCTGTTCGTGGAATTGATTCTGAGCCGCGAGGCCTTTGCCGAGTTCTGCGCAGCCAACGAGGTCGAGGTGCTGGACCCGGAATCGGCGGCCACCGGCGAAGGGACGCCCGATGACTGGAATTGGCGACTCGCTGACGCCACCTACACCCGCTTCAGATAAACACCCACACGGTTTCGCGCGCTGCGAAACTTAAAGGAGACATGCCATGCAAATTGATCTGCGCACGGTCAGCATCCAGCCGCAACGCAATGCCTTTGACCACCTTGTCCGCCGTTTTGGGGACAAGCCCGCTTCGCGCTACCAGGAGGCCAGCTACGACATCCAGGCCGCGGAGAACCTGCATTACCTGCCCACCTGGGATCCTGATCAGACCTTATACGACCCCACCATCAGCCGCATCGTGATGAAGGACTGGTATGCGCTGAAGGATCCGCGCCAGTTCTACTACAGCACCTACACGCTGACGCGCGCCCGCCAGCAGGACACCGCCGAAGCCAACTTCGCCTTCGTGGAATCGCGCGGTCTGGCTGCGATGATGCCCGAAACGCTGCGCGACGTTGCGCTCAAGCTGCTGGTGCCGCTGCGTCATGCAGCCTGGGGCGCCAACCAGAACAACACCTTCATCTGCGGCTACGGCTATGGGGTCACCTTCACCCAGCCGTGCATGTACCACGCCATGGATAACCTGGGTGTGGCGCAGTACCTGTCACGCCTGGGCCTGTTGCTGGGCGATGTCGAGGCGCTCGATGCCGGCAAGGAAGCCTGGCTCAACGATCCCGCCTGGCAGCCGCTGCGCCGCTATGTGGAAGACAGCATGGTGGTGCGTGACCCGGTCGAACTGTTCGTTGCCCAGAACGTTGCGCTCGACGGCTTGCTGTATCCGCTGGTGTATGAGCGCATCGTCGATGACTACCTGTCGGTGCAGGGCGCTTCTGCGGTGGCCATGCTCACGCAGTTCATGAGCGACTGGTTCGACGAAACCCGCAAGTGGGTTGATGCCGTGCTCAAGGTGGCGGCCGCCGAATCGGAACAGAACCGTGATGTGCTTCAGGGCTGGATCGAGGCCTGGAGCAGCCGCGCCACCTCCGCCCTGGTGCCGGTCGTCGAACTGGCTCTGGGCGCCGGCGCGGACGAGGCGGTAGCCGAGCAGTGCGCGGCCTTCCAGGCCCGCATCCAGAAGAACGGCATCCCCCTCTGAGGACACCCAATGTCGACCGTATTTATTGCACTGCAGGCCAACGAAGACACCCGACCGATCATCGATGCGATCGTGATCGACAACCCGAACGCAATCGTCAACCGCCAGCCGGCGATGGTGAAGATCGATGCCCCAGACCACCTGGTCATTCGCCGCGAGACCATCGAAGAGCAGATCGGTCGTGCCTACGACCTGCAGGAACTGCAAATCAACCTGATCACCCTGTCGGGCAACGTCGATGAAGATGAAGACGAATTGACCCTGACCTGGAACAGCTGACCAAGGAGCACATCATGGATATGAAAGTCGCAAAGAAGAAGCTCGGCATGAAAGAGCGCTATCGCGTGCTGACCCGTGACCTCGGCTGGGAGCCGACTTACCAGTCAAAGGACGCGATCTTTCCGTATGTGAAGTACGAGGGCATCAAGGTCCACGACTGGGACAAGTGGGAAGATCCGTTCCGCCTGACCATGGACGCTTACTGGAAGTACCAGGCCGAAAAGGAGCGCAAGTTCTACGCCATCATCGACGCTCACGCGCAGAACAACGGCCACCTGAACATCACCGATGCACGTTACCTGTCGGCACTGAAGGTGTTCCTGCAGGCCATCAGCCCGGGCGAGTACGCCGCCCATAAGGGTTTTGCGCGCACGGGACGCGAGTTCCCGGGTGTCGGCACCCAGGTTGCCTGCCAGATGCAGGCCATCGACGAGATCCGCCACGCGCAGACCCAGATCCATGCGCTGTCGAACTACAACAAGTTCTACAACGGCTTCCACGGCTTTGCCGAACAGCGCGACCGCATCTGGTACACCTCGGTGGCCCGCTCGTTCTTCGACGACGCCATGTCCGCCGGGCCGTTCGAGTTCATGATCGCCATCGGCTTCAGCTTCGAGTACGTGCTGACCAACCTGCTGTTCGTGCCCTTCATGTCGGGCGCGGCCTACAACGGCGACATGGCCACCGTGACCTTCGGCTTCTCGGCACAGTCCGATGAGGCACGGCACATGACCCTCGGCCTCGAGTGCATCAAGTTCATGCTCGAGCAGGACCCGGACAACCTGCCGATCGTGCAGGCCTGGATCGACAAGTGGTTCTGGCGCGGCATCCGCGTGCTCAGCCTGGTCAGCACCATGATGGACTACATGCTCCCCAAGCGTGTGATGTCCTGGCGTGAGGCTTGGAACATCTACGGCATCGAGAACGGCACCGCGCTGTTCAAGGATCTGGCCCGCTACGGTATCCGTCCGCCCAAGGGCTGGGACCACGCTGAAGAAGCCATCGACCACATGTCCCACCAGCTGATGCTCGGCCTCTATCAGTGGAAGTTCGGCACCTCCTTCCACGTATGGATTCCGTCCGACGAGGACATGAACTGGCTGTCGGCAAAGTATCCGAGCACGTTCGACAAGTACTACCGTCCGCGCTGGGAGCACATCAAGAAGCATGAAGCCGCCACCGGCGCGCCGTTCAACAACTTCGGCCTGCCCAAGCTGTGCCAGTGCTGCCAGCTGCCGACCTTGTTCACCGAGCCGGGTGATCCGACCCTGATCTGCCACCGTGAGTCGGTGTACAAGGGCGAGCGTTACCACTTCTGCTCGGACGGCTGCAAGGACGTCTTCGACAACGAGCCGGAGAAGTACGTCCAGGCCTGGCTGCCGATGCCGGGGCTGATGCAGGATCCGCTCAACGGCGACCTGGCCGGCTGGATGGACTGGGTGTTCCTGAAGAACGGTAAGGACAACGGCGACTACGCCACCTCTGAGGATCGCCAGAATTTCGAGCAGTGGCGCGCGCAGGCCACTTCGAACCAGTAAGCGTCTTGCCCCCTTTCCCCTGGATGGGAGAGGGGGCTCAGGCCGGAACAACAAGGAGGGACACGACCATGACCGTAGCCGCCCGCAAAGAATATGTAGGCATCCCGCGCGACCGCGTGGAAAACTTCAAAGGTAATCAACTGGTGTTCATCAGCTGGGATCACCACCTGCTGCTGTCCGCCCCTATCATGTTCTGCATGTCGCCGCAGGCCCGTTTTGGCGAACTGATCGAAACTCACCTGATGCCGCTGCTGCAGTCTGACTCGGATACCGCGTCCATCGACTGGAGCAAGGTCGAGTGGCTGAAAGAAGGCCAGCCCTGGGTGCCGGACTTCGCGGCCAGCTTGGCTGCCAACGGCATCGGCCACAAGGAACAGTTGCGCATGCGCACGCCGGGCCTGAACAGCCTGGTGCCGTTGAACTGAGGCAGGGCGCACCATGGGTTACGAACTGACCATCGAGCCGCTGGGCCAGACCATCGAGATCGAGGAAGGCCAGACCATCCTTGATGCTGCACTGCGCGCCGGCATCTACCTGCCTCACGCCTGCTGTCACGGCCTGTGCGCGACCTGCAAGGTGCAGGTCACTGACGGCGACATCGAACACGGCGAAGCCTCCAGCTTTGCCCTGATGGATTTCGAGCGTGAGGAGCAGAAGTGCCTAGCCTGCTGCGCTACCGTGCAGAGCGACGTCACCATCGAGGCTGAGATCGAGGAGGATCCCGACGCCGAGAACCTGCCGGTGCGTGACTTCCCGGGCGTGGTCAGCCGTATCGAGAGCCTGACCCCGACCATCAAGGGTCTCTGGCTCAAGCTCGAGGATGCCGAAGGCATGCGCTTCCAGGCGGGCCAGTACGTAAACCTGGAGCTGCCCGACGGCATCGGCAGCCGCGCCTTCTCCGTCGCCAACGCGCCGCAGGAGGGCGGTGAGATCGAGCTGAACATCCGCATCGTCCCCGGCGGCCGTGGCACCGGCTACGTCCACGAGCAGGTCAAGGTGGGCGACCGCCTGACCATCAGCGGCCCCTACGGACGCTTCTTCGTGAAGAAGTCCGCTGATGTGCCGGTGATCTTCATGGCGGGCGGCTCCGGTCTGTCCAGTCCGCGCTCGATGATCCTCGACCTCCTGGCTGAGGGTTTCGACAAGCCGATCGCCCTGGTCTATGGCCAGCGGAACCGCGAAGAGTTGTACTACCACGACGAGTTCCTCGCCCTGGCCGAACGGCACCCTAACTTCCGCTACCTGCCGGCGCTCTCCCACGAGCCGGAAGGCAGCGACTGGCAGGGTTTCCGCGGCTTCGTGCACGAGGCGGCCAAGGCGTACTTCGACAACGACTTCCGCGGCCACAAGGCCTATCTGTGCGGTCCGCCGCTGATGATCGATTCGTGCATAACCACCCTGATGCAGGGGCGCTTGTTCGAGCGTGACATCTACACCGAGAAGTTCATTTCGGCGGCGGATGCGCAGCAGGTGAGGAGCCCCTTGTTCAAGGCGATCTGAGCGTGTCTGGCAGCGAATTTTGAAGGGCTTGTGTCGCAGCGCTGTGCTGGCTGCGGCAAGGTGAGACGGGGGCGCGAAAGCGCCCCCCTTTTTTGCTTTTGCATACCTTAAGGGTATTGAGATGGCGATGACAAAGTATTAGACGGTATCTCTGGTCTTTCCTAGACTCAATCCCATGGGTCTGGATCAGATTGCTGCGCTTCAGCTCGCAGTGCGGGTGATGCGCGCGTTTGAGCCGTCCCTTCGAATAAATCAACACGTGGGGAGACCATGCGTCTAATACAAAACTTCATCAATGGCGAATACCTTGACGCTGCAGGCGGGCGTCGTTTCGACAAGCGCTCGCCGCTGGACAACAAGGTTATCGCGTCCATTTCCGAAGCAGGGGCGCCCGAGGTGGATGCCGCCGTGCGTGCCGCACGTGCTGCGCTGAAGGACGAGTGGGGCGCACTGACCACGGATCAGCGCGTTGAGCTGCTGTACGGCGTTGCCAACGAGATCACCCGTCGCTTTGAAGACTTCGTCGAGGCCGAGATGGCCGACACCGGGCAGCCCAGCCATGTCATGCGCCACGTGTTCATTCCGCGTGGAGCGGCCAACTTCAAGGTGTTTGCCGACGTCATCAAGAACGTCGCTTCCGAGTCCTTCCAGATGGCGACGCCGGACGGTCGTGGTGCATTGAACTATGCGGTCCGCATGCCCAAGGGTGTGATCGGTGTGGTCTGCCCCTGGAATGCACCGTTCATGCTGATGACCTGGAAGGTCGGGCCGGCAATGGCCTGCGGCAACACGGTGGTGGTTAAGCCCTCCGAGGAGTCGCCGCAGACCGCAGCGCTGCTCGGCGAGGTGATGAATACGGTGGGCATTCCCAAGGGTGTGTACAACGTGGTGCACGGCTTCGGTCCGGACTCCGCGGGAGAGTTCGTCACCCGTCATCCGGGTGTGGATGCCATCACCTTCACTGGCGAAACCCGCACCGGTACCGCGATCATGAAAGCGGCGGCCGAAGGCATGCGCGATGTGTCGTTCGAGCTCGGTGGCAAGAACGCGGGCATCGTGTTTGCCGACTGCGATTTCGATGCGGCAATAGAGGGTATCTACCGTTCGGCCTTCCTCAACACCGGGCAGGTGTGCCTGGGCACCGAGCGGGTGTATGTCGAGCGTCCGATCTTCGAGCGCTTCGTGCAGGCGCTAAAGGCAAAGGCGGAGGCGGTCAGGTATGGCCGTCCGGAAAACCCCGATGCCAACTTCGGTCCGCTCATCAGCCAGGAGCACCGCGAGAAGGTGCTGTCCTACTACCGCAAGGCGGTGGAAGAGGGCGCCACGGTCGTGACCGGCGGCGGTGTGCCCGACATGCCCGCCGATCTGGCTGACGGCGCCTGGGTGCAGCCGACGATCTGGACCGGTCTGGCCGACGATGCGTCGCCGGTGCGTGAGGAAATTTTCGGCCCGTGCTGCCACATCCGCCCGTTCGATAGCGAAGACGAGGTGGTCAATCTCGCCAATGACAACATCTATGGCCTGTCCACCACGATCTGGACCAACAACCTGGCGCGTGGTCACCGCGTGGCTGCCCGGGTCGAGGTCGGTATTACCTGGGTGAACAGCTGGTTCCTGCGTGATCTTCGCACCCCGTTCGGGGGCTCGAAGCAGTCCGGCATCGGCCGCGAGGGCGGGGTGCATTCGCTCGAGTTCTACACCGAAACACGCAACATCTGCGTCAAGCTCTGAGGCCCGCCATGGACGACACCACCATCAACCGGCTCGGCGACGAGCTTTACGAAGCCTGGCGTGACCGCCGCGTATTGAAGCCCCTGCGCGAGCGCGAGCCCGACATCACCATTGCCGACGCCTACCGCATACAGGAGCGTTTCGTGGCGCGGCGGGTCGCCGCCGGTGAGACCATCATCGGCAAGAAGATCGGCGCCACCAGCAAGCCGGTGCAGGATTTCCTCGGGGTCTATCAGCCCGATTTCGGCATGCTGACTTCGGGCATGGTCTTTCAGGAAGGCGACGTCATCGATCTCGGCACCCTGATCCAGCCCAAGGCCGAGGCTGAGCTGGCTTTCGTGCTGAAAGCGGACCTGAAGGGGCCGGGCATCACCGCGATGGACGTCATCCGTGCCACGGATTACGTGCTGCCGTGCTTCGAGATCGTTGATTCGCGCATCGCCGACTGGAACATCAAGATCCAGGACACCGTGGCGGACAACGCTTCCTGCGGCGTTTATGTGCTGGGCAAGACCAAGGGCGACCCGCGCAAGCTCGACATCACGCTGGCCGGCATGGTGCTGGAAAAGAACGGCGAGCTGTTCTCCACCGGGGTGGGCGCTGCGGTGCAGGGTTCGCCGGCGAATGCGGTGGCCTGGCTGGCGAACACCCTGGGTGAGCTGGGCATTCCCTTCAAGGCCGGTGAAGTGATCCTGTCCGGTTCGCAGTCGGCACTGGTGCCAGTGGTGGACGGCGATGAGCTGGTATGCACCGTGGGTGGCCTGGGCAGCTGCCGGGTCAGGTTTTCCGGGAGGAGTGCAGCATGAGCATGAACATCACCCTGTCGCAGGAGGACATCGTCCGCCTGTGCGAACGTATCGAAGGTGCGCAGGCGCGCGCGTACGCCATCCCCAAGCTCACCGAGGAATACCCGGGCATGACCATCGGCGACGGCTATGCCGTGCAAAGCGCGCTGCGCCGCCGCTTCATCGCCCAGGGCCACAGGCTGGTGGGCTGGAAGGCGGGGCTGACCTCAAAGGCCAAGATGCAGCAGATGGGCGTGAGCGTGCCCTCGATCGGCTTCCTGACCGACCGCATGGCCCGCCCGGAGAACTCGGCCATCAGTACTGGCGACCTGGTGCATCCACGGGTGGAGTGCGAAGTGGCCTTCGTGATGAAGAAGGATCTGGCGGGCCCCGGGTGCACGCGTGAAGACGTGCTCGCTGCCACCGACTACGTGCTGCCCGCGGTCGAGATCATCGACTCGCGTTTTTCCGGCTTCAAGTTCGACCTCGAAAGCGTGGTGGCCGACAACGGTTCGTCGGCGCGCTATGTCGGCGGTGGCCGCGCTCGCTATGTCGAGGACATCGACCTGCGCACGCTGGGTGTGGTGATGGAAAAGAACGGCGAGATTGTCGGCATGGGCGCAGCAGCTGCCGTGCTGGGCCATCCGGCCGAGGCGATTGCGATGCTGGTCAATATTCTCGCCGAGCTGGGTGAAACCCTGCCCGCGGGCAGTTTCGTGATGAGCGGCGGCATTACGGAAGCCGTTGCAGTGAAGCCGGGTGACAGCATCGTTGCCCGTTTTCAGGAACTGGGCAGCGTATCGATGCGCTTTGTCGACTAAGCCAGGATAGATCGGAGAAATCCCATGCCAATTATTGAAATGCACATGATGGAAGGCCGTAGCCCGGAGCTGAAATGCAGCGTGGCTGCAGCGGTGACCGAGGCGGTGGCCCGCACCTTGTCGTGCAGTCCGGAGACCGTGCGCATCCTCATCACCGAACACGGCGGGCAGGAGTTCTTCGTCGCTGGCCAGACCATGGCACAGCGCGCAGAGCGTCAGCGCGCGGCAGCAGCCCAGGAGCAGGGACTATGAAGAAGATTCGTTGTGCATTGATCGGTTCCGGCAACATCGGCACCGACCTGATTTACAAGATCCAGCGCAGTGAAGTGCTGGAACCGGTGTGGATGGTCGGTATCGACCCTGCGTCCGAGGGCTTGTCGCGTGCGCGCGAAATGGGTTTGAAGACCACTGCGGAAGGGGTGGATGGGCTGTTGACGCATGTGCTCGAAGACAACATCCAGATCGCTTTTGATGCCACCAGCGCCTACGTGCACGCGGAAAACAGCCGCAAGCTCAACGAACTGGGCGTGATGATGATCGACCTCACGCCTGCGGCCATTGGCCCGCTGTGCGTGCCGCCGGTGAATCTGCGCGAGCACACCGAAAAGCTCGAGATGAACGTGAACATGATCTCCTGCGCCGGTCAGGCCACGATCCCCATCGTTCATGCGGTGTCACGCATTCAGGGTGTGGAATATGCCGAAATCATCGCTAGCCTGGCCTCGAAGTCGGTGGGGCCGGGTACCCGCGCCAACCTCGATGAATTCACCTACACGACCTCGAACGCGATCGTGAAGGTGGGCGGTGCCAAGCGCGGCAAGGCGCTGGCGATCATCAATCCGGCCGAGCCGCCGATGATCATGCGCAACACCATTTACTGCCTGACCGAGGACGAGCCGGATCACGCCAGGATTACCGAGTCGATCCTGCAGATGATCGGTGAAGTGCAGAAGTACGTGCCGGGCTACAAGCTGGTCAATGGCCCGAGCTACGACGGCAACAAGGTCGCGGTGTTCATGGAGGTGGCGGGCCTGGGTGACTACCTGCCCAAGTATGCCGGCAACCTCGACATCATGACCGCAGCGGCGACCCGCACCGCCGAGATGTTTGCCGAAGAAATTCTCTCCGGGAAAATCCAACTCAAGGCTACGGAGGCCGCGTGATGAACAGTTCCTCTTCCCTGAAGGGCCGCAAGGTCATCCTTCATGACATGTGCCTGCGTGATGGCATGCATGCCAAACGTGAGCAGATCAGTGTCGAGCAGATGGTGAAAGTGGCCACTGCGCTGGACGACGCAGGCATGCCCTACATCCAGGTCACCCACGGTGCCGGGCTGGGTGGCAATTCGCTGCAGCACGGTTTTGCGCTGGCCACCAACGAGGAATACATCAGCGCGGTGGCGTCGAAGATGAAGCAGGCCAAGGTTTCGGTGCTGCTGATTCCCGGCCTGGGCACGATGAAGGAGCTGCAGTCTGCTTACGACTGTGGCGCGCGGAGTGTGCACGTGGCCACCCATTGCACCGAGGCTGACACTTCGCCGCAGCACATTGCGTTTGCACGCAAGCTGGGTATGGACACCACCGGCTTCCTGATGATGGCCCACCTGAACGACGCCGAAGGCATTGCCCGGCAGGGCAAGCTGATGGAGTCCTATGGCGCACACACGGTGTATGTGACCGACTCGGCGGGCTACATGCTGCCCGACGACGTTCGTGCCCGCGTCAGCGCCTTGCGCGACGTGCTCAAGTCCGAGACCGAAATCGGTTTCCATGGCCACCACAACCTGGGCATGGGCATCGCCAACTCGATCGCCGCGATCGAAGCCGGGGCGACCCGCATCGACGGTTCGGTGGCAGGGCTGGGCGCCGGTGCCGGCAACACGCCGCTGGAAGTGTTCGCCGCCGTGTGCGAGCGCATGGGCATCGAGACCGGCGTGGATCTGTTCACGGTGATGGATGCCGCTGAAGACATCATCGTGCCGATGATGGATCACCTGGTGCGGGTGGACCGCGAATCGCTGACCCTCGGTTTTGCCGGGGTGTATTCCACCTTCCTGCTGCATTCGAAGCGCGCTGCCGAGCGCTTTGGCGTGCCGGCGCGCGACATCCTGGTCGAGCTGGGCCGCAAGAAGATGATCGGTGGTCAGGAAGACATGATCCAGGACACCGCGATGACGATGGCGAAGGCGCGCGGATTGCTCAAGGAAGTTGCCGCCTGACCCCTATAGCGGCCTGCAGGTGCAACACGGGGTGGGGCCATCCGGCTTCACCCCCGCATAAAGATAAAAAACCAACGGAGACAAAAGACATGGCGCTACGAGGCGTATTGCGGATCGGCGAGGTCGCCATCCGGGTAATGGATATCGAAGAGGCGCGTGAGCACTACGGTCAGCGCATGGGCCTGCTCGAAGTGATGCGTGATGACAGCGGCCGGGTGTACTACAAGGCCTGGGATGAGCACGATCACCACAGCATCGTGCTGCGCCAGAGCGATCGCGCCGGCATGGACTACTTCGCCTTCAAGGTTTATGACGACGACACCCTGACCGCGCTCGAAGGCAGGATTCGCGCCTTTGGGCTTGAGGTGGAGCACATTGCCGCCGGCGTGTACCCGAAAAGCGGGCGCCGCCTGCAGTTCGTGCTGCCTTCGGGCCACGTCATGCAGCTTTACGCAGAGAAGGAGCAGATCGGCAACACGCTGGGGGTGCGCAACCCCGGCGTGCTGCCTGATGAAGGTGTCATTCGCGGTTTCCGTATCAACCGGCTCGACCACTGCCTGCTGGGTGGGCCCAACATCGATGACAACGCCCGGCTGTTCCGCGAAGTGTTTGATTTTGACCTCAGCGAGCGCCTGATCGAAGTCGATAGCGAGATGTCGCTGGCCTTGTTCCTGAGCTGCTCCACCAAGCCGCACGACATTGCCTTCGTGCTGCAGCCTGAGCCGAACCGCTTTCACCATGTTTCCTTCTTGCTCGAGTCGACCTACGACGTGATTCACGCCGCCGACTTGATCGGCAAATACCGCATTCCGGTCGATGTCGGCCCCAACCGGCATGGTGTGACGCGTGGCGCGACGATTTACTTCTTCGACCCGTCGGGCAACCGGAACGAGGTGTTCGCGGGCGGCTACGTGCATTACCCCGACACCCCGACCCTGACCTGGGACACCACCGAGCTGGGTGCCGCGACGTTCTCGCAGGACAACATCGTGCGCGAAAGCTTTCTCACCGTGCTGACCTGAGGAGGCGCAATGAAACAGCGTGAACCTGCAGAGCTGGCTGTCGTTGTGGGTGCTACCGGCGATTTTGGCCGTGCGGTGGTGGCCCGTTTGCTGGCAGAAGGGCTTGGCGTGGTGGCGGTGTCACGCACCGCGGCGGCGCTCGATACGCTGGTTGCCACTCATCCGGCGCTGAAGGCCTGCGTGGCCGATATCAGTGACGATACTTCCAGTGCGCAGATTGTGGCGGCGATCGACCGTCCGGTGCGCATGGTGGTGCACGGGCCGGGTGTTGCGGTGGCGGGCGGAATTGCCAGCGTGCCAACCGCTGCCATGGTCGATGCGGTCAACATCAAGGTGGGCGGCATGTTGCGACTGGTGCGTGCGGTGGATGGGCACCTGGTGCCCGGCGCCCGGCTGGTCGCCATCGGCGGGCATTACGGGCTGGAGCCCACGGTGTATGCCGCTGCTGCGGGGGTAGCCAATGCTGCGCTGGTGAACGTGATGCGCCAGCTCAGCCTGTCCTACGGGCCGCGCGGCATCACCACGCATGTGATTGCACCCGGCCCGGCCGACACCGAGCGCTTGCACCGGGTGGCCACTGACCGTGCGGCGCTGCGCGGCATCAGCAAGGACGAAGTCCTTGATGCGATGCGCGCCGAGTCGTCCCTTGGTGCATTCGTGAGCCCACAGCAGGTGGCGTGGGCAGTGGCGATGCTGCTGGCACCCGAGGCGGATGCCATGACGGGCAGCACCCTGATGCTGGATGCAGGGCGCCGCCGCGGCTTGCCCTGATCTGCAGGCCAGTCCCGGCCCGGGCACGCGTCCCGGGCGGATAGCGTACGGAGGTCGATAAAGATGCCAGTCGTTAAATTTCACCTGGTGGACGGCGTGAGCACGCCTGTACAGGACGCGCAGTTGCTCAGCTCGGCCACCCAGCTTTACTGCGAGGTGCTGCAGGCGCCGATCGAGCGGGTGCGTGCATTCATCACCCCGCACGCGCCCGGACGCTTTGCGGTGGCGGGCCAATTGGTGGCGGACGGCGCGCCGCATGCGCCGGTGTTCGACTTCATCGTGCTGGAGGGGCGGCCGCTGGATCAACGCCAGCGGCTGATGGCAGGGTTCACCGATCTGCTGGTGGACATCCTGGGTGTACGGCGCGAGCTGATCCGTGGCAGCTGCCGCCGTGTGGAGCCGGAGGACTGGTGCATCGGCGGGCAGCCGGCAAGCGTGTTGCGTGCGGATGAAGTGCGAGCGCGTGCCGAGCAGGCGCAGCGCCCGGATATTCAGCCTGCGCGCTGAGCGGGAGCGCCCGGGAGATGAACTACGAGGTTCTGATCGAGGACACCGGCGAGCGCTACGCGTGCAGCGAAACCGAGTCGGTGCTTGAGGGCATGGTACGACTGGGGCGGCGGGGAATTCCGCTCGGCTGCCGGGGTGGGGGCTGTGGCGTGTGCAAGGTGCAGATCACCGCGGGCGAATACCGCAGCCGGGTGATGAGCCGGCAGCATGTCAGTGCGGCAGAGCAGGCGGCAGACTGTGTGCTGGCCTGCCGGGTCCATCCCCTAAGTGACCTCAGCCTGCGCGTGATCGGGAAGATGGAAAAAACCGTGTGTCGGGTACCATCGGCCCCGTTGCCGGGCATGCCGGAGCGAACACAGGGAGCATGAATTGATGAAGGTGTTGATTGTTCACGCGCACAACGAGCCAGGCTCGTTCAATGCGGCCTTGAAGGACCAGGCGGTGGCGCAAATGCGCGCAGCGGGTCACGAGGTGGAGGTGTCCGACCTTTACGCGATGAACTGGAACCCGGTGGCCAGTGCCGCGGATTTTGGCTCGCGTGCCAACCCGGACTATCTGGTCTACGCGCTTGAGCAGCGCCACAACTACGAGGCCGGCACACTGGCGGCGGACATTGTTGCCGAGATCGACAAGGTGAGGCGCTGCGATCTGTTGATCCTGAATTTCCCGATGTACTGGTTTTCGGTGCCCGCCATTCTGAAAGGCTGGATCGACCGCGTACTGATTTCCGGTGTGTTCTACGGCGGCAGGCGCATTTACGACCGGGGTGGCATGCAAGGCAAGCGGGCGATGGCGGTGGTGACCCTGGGCGGGCGCGAACACATGTTCGGTGCGGACGCCATTCACGGTGACATCGGCACGATGTTGCGACCGCTGCTGCAGGGCAGTCTTGCCTACTGCGGCTTCGAGGTTTTGCCGCCGTTTGTCGGCTATCACGTGCCCTATATTGGCGACGAGGCGCGTCGTGAAGTGCTCGCACAACACGCCGCCCATCTGCGCGCAGTCGACACGCTGACGCCACTTTCCATGCCGGCGATGGCGGATTTCGACGACCAGTTGCGGCCGTTGCAAGGGTGATGACGCGTCCTGGCCACGCTTGAGCGAGCAGAGTCAGGGGTGGTGCTGATGGCAGTTTCTCTCCTCCTTCACTGCATCAGTGCGTTCGGGGCTCCGGGACCAAAACCGGAGCCCATTTTTTGAGTGCCTGGCTGAGCGCTCTCACTTGTTGGTGGAGGTCCTCTGCTTAGGTGGTAAGGGAAGAGTTGGATGGCAAGCATTGAGTCGCCGCGAGAGTCTGGGACGGTCTCGTTCTTCATAGAAAGCGTTTGCCCGGCAGCACGGGGCGGGCGGCGGCGGTCTAAACCAAGGTCTAATGGATCGTCCTCGTCGGCCGGGCTAGCCTCGCCCCCTCTGCGCTCTGTGTGTCCCTCTGCGTCTGCCGCGGCAACCATGCGCGAGGTGCCCGGCATGAACCATCCCTGAGGAAGAAGATGACTTTTGAAAACCCCCGTTTGGGACACTGGACCCTGCGTCAGCGCTTTTCGCTGGCGCTCTGGACAATCGTCGCCGTCATTGCCGTCTCGATGTACGGCACCCGGCTGCTCGGCAAGGCGGCGACCTTCCATTTCCTCGAGCGCAACCACATGGAGCTAGCCCTGCGCATCGATGCGGCGCTGGCCAGCGTCGAGCAGGGCGCCCGAAATGCCGGCGAAACGCGCATCGAGGGCATCACCGGCATGCTGCACGAGGCGCGCGATCTGGCGGTGCGTGCCGGCGAAGAAACCTTCGGGTTCGAAAAAGTCATGCTGTCGCTGCTTGGTTTCGGCCCGTTGGTTGAGCTGCCGGCCAAGGATATTGCCGATGTGGATGCCATGCTCGCTACCATTGCCGCCGGTTCGGACGGCAATGGTGTGTTGTCGCCTGAGCTAGCCGCGCGCCTGCGGCCAGGCATGGATGTGGTGATGAAGAACTCCCGCGATTTCGCCCCGCTAACATTCGCCGCCGCCCGCTTCATCAAGATCAACGTCGCCGTGCTCTCTCTGCTCTGCGCCGCCGTGCTGATCCTGACGGCGACCGGTTTGCGGCGGCGCACGCTGCGCCCGCTGGCGACCGCCGTCGCCTCGGCGCAACGGGTGGCCGGCGGCGACCTGACGGAGAGCATGACCGCCATCGGCCATGACGAGGCGGCCCAGCTGACGCAGGCGCTGGCCGACATGAACGCCAGTCTCGGTCGTCTGGTCCGTGCCGCCCGAGAGGATGCCGACCTGATTGCCGAAAGCGCGGCCACGGTGCGCCAGCAATCCGAGGCGGGGGCGGCCGGCATGCATCAGCAGAGTAATGCGGTGACGGCCATCTCGAGCACCATCGAAGAGCTGGCGGTCAGCATTGCCAACGTGGCCGACCGCGCCGGAGCGATCAAGCAGCTGTCGGCGGAGAGCCTGGCCTGCTCGCGCCAGGGCTGGGATCACATGCAGCACCTAGTCGGCAATGTCGGAGAAATCCGTCAGGCGGTCGAGGACATCCGGCAGACCACCGAAGCCTTCATGCGCAACACCGGTTCGATCTCGGCGCTGACCCAGCAGGTCAAGGCGATTGCCGAGCAGACCAACCTGCTGGCGCTTAACGCAGCCATCGAGGCGGCGCGGGCCGGCGAATCGGGGCGCGGCTTCGCCGTCGTTGCCGACGAGGTGCGCAAGCTGGCCGAACAGTCGCGGCGCTCTGGCGAAGACATCGAGAACCTGACCCGCCTGCTCTCCGAGAACTCGCAGTCCGTCGCCCGTTCCGTCGAGCGCGGGGTGGAAACCCTGCACAGCGGGCAGGCCTACATGAGCAATACGGTGGCGGCGCTGGAAACCGCCATCGGCCGCGTCGAGGAGGCCAACCGCGGCATCGACGAGATCGGCCTGTCGGTCAGGGAACAGGCCGTCGCGGGCAACGACATCGCGCGCAACATGGAAAACATCTCGTCCGCCCTGGAAGCCACCAGCGCCAGTCTGGCCGTCAGCCTGCATGCGGCCCGCGGTCTCGATCAGCTGGCCGAGCGTCTGCAGGCGGCGGTGGGCAGCTTCCGCGTCTGAGTCTCGGTCGGTTGTTTCGACGGCCTGGCGTCTTAGCGAAGCGGCGTAGCCCTCGAGAAGCGTCTCCGCCGCGACCTTCTGCGCATTGATTTCTCGGATCGCGGTGCCGATCTCCTCTGCCTCCTCGGCCGGCCAGACATGTATCGACATCTGCAGGCTGTCGAGCAGATCCGTAAGCTGTTCCAGCTTATCTGCGAGGATGTCCATGATGGCCTTCAGGTTGTGCCGAGGGCTGATCAGGTTGCTCGGCCGGGCATCTCCCGCTGTCTGCAGGGCAAGCAGCTTTTCCCGGCCTGGGGGACCGCCAATCAACTGGTCATCATAGGCGTAGAAGGCTTTGGCGTTGTCTCTAGCTAGCGGCGACAGCACCGACATCAAGAGCGGGCATTGCGGGCGGTATGTCCTCAAATCCTCGATAGGGGAAGGGTGTGCCGCGACCCGTAGACTGCGGCAATCCATTGAGATCTCGGAGCGCGGTGTTCGTAGGGGAGGCTACCACAAGCTTATCGCCCGCTACCGGACAAGGAGATTCAACTTTCGTTAAGCGGGCTGCTACTGAGGCGTTGTCACCGTGCCATCCAGTGCCTCTAAACCAAAGTCTAATAGTCGCCCCATGACTTTCCGAATAACTTTGAGCCATCGCGAAATCTCGAGAAATTCCAGAGTTCGCTGAAGCCAGGTGGCCGAGACCGCCCGGATTCGGAAATCGCAGGCCGTCAGGTCTGCACCGTCGAGGAGACACAAATGGCTGTACTCAACAGAATGGATTGGTACGACCTGGCCAGGACCACAAACTGGACCCCGTCGTACGTGACCGAAGACGAACTGTTCCCGCCCAAGCTGTCGGGCGATTTTGGCCTGCCGCAGGACGCCTGGGAAAAGTACGACGAGCCCTACAAGCAGACCTACCCGGAATACGTGAAGGTGCAGCGCGACAAGGACGCCGGCGCCTACTCGGTGAAGGCGGCGCTGGAGCGCAGCCGCATCTTCGAGAACGCCGATCCGGGCTGGAAGTCGGTGATGAAGGCGCACTACGGCGCCATCGCCCGCGGCGAATACGCCGCCGCCAGTGCCGAAGCGCGGATGATGCGCTTCTCCAAGGCGCCGGGCATGCGCAACATGTCCACGCTGGGCTGCCTCGATGAAATCCGCCACGGCCAGATGCAGCTCTACTTCCCGCACGAGCACGTCTCGAAGGACCGCCAGATGGACTGGGCCTTCAAGGCCTACGACACCAACGAGTGGGCGATGATCGCGGCGCGTCACTTCTTTGACGACATCATGATGACCCGCGACGCGATCAGCGTCTCGATCATGCTGACCTTCAGCTTCGAAACCGGCTTCACCAACATGCAGTTCCTCGGCCTCGCCGCCGACGCCGCCGAAGCTGGCGACCACACCTTTGCCAACCTGATCTCCAGCATCCAGACCGACGAATCGCGCCATGCGCAGATCGGCGGCCCGGCGCTCAAGCTGCTGATCGAGAACGGCCACAAGGCCGAGGCACAGAAGCGCGTCGACATCGCCGTATGGGGGGCCTGGAAGCTGTTCTCGGTGCTGACCGGCCCCATCATGGACTACTACACGCCGCTCGAGCACCGCAAGCAGTCGTTCAAGGAGTTCATGGAGGAGTGGATCGTCGCCCAGTTCGAGCGGGCGCTGACCGACATGGGCCTCGACCTGCCCTGGTACTGGGACATCTTCCTCAAGGACATCGCCCAGACCCATCACGGCATGCATCTGGGTGCCTACTACTGGCGGCCGACCCTGTGGTGGAACCCGGCCGCCGGCGTCACCCCGGACGAGCGCGCCTGGCTGGAAGAGAAGTACCCCGGCTGGAACGACACCTGGGGCCAGTGCTGGGACGTCTTCATCGACAACGTCGTCGACGGCAACATGGCCAAGGCCTATCCGGAAACGCTGCCCTACGTCTGCAACATGTGCCAGCTGCCGATCCTCGGCACGCCGGGCAAGGGCTGGAACGTCAAGGACTACCCGCTGGAATACAACGGCCGCCTCTACCACTTCGGTTCCGAGGTCGACCGCTGGGTCTTCCAGCAGGAACCCGAGCGCTACGCCGGCCACCTGTCCATCGTCGACCGCTTCCTGGCCGGCATGATCCAGCCGATGGACCTCGGCGGAGCCCTGCAGTACATGGGCCTGGCCCCGGGCGAGATCGGCGACGACGCGCACAACTATGCATGGGCCGAGGTTTACCGCGCCATGCGAGCCGCCAAGAAGGCGAGCTGAGTAAGAAAACAACCTGCACGGGCCGGCGCCGCGTCCGGCCCAACGAGGAGACTGAACCCATGGCTCTATACCCCCTGACCTCGAATTTCGAGGGTGATTTCGTGCTGCAACTGCTTCCGGTCGATACCGAAAACACCATGGACGAAGTGGCTGCCGCTGCCGCCGTGCATTCGGTAGGACGCCGGGTCCGTGACCGTCCCGGCTGCATCCTGCGCGTCCGCCGCCAGGATGCGACCGAGTTCTTCCCGCGCACGATGAAAGTGGCCGAATCCGGCCTGAAGCCGACCGAAACCGTCGAAATCATCTGGGAAGCCGCATAGCCCCACGGCTACAGCCTGCTACAGAACGATATCGGAGAGAAACATGAGTTTTACCAAGGTGTGCACGGTCGACGACCTGTGGGAAGGCGAAATGGAACCATTCACGGTCAATGGCCACGAGATTCTCCTGGTCTGTGCCGAGGGTGGAAACGTCAAGGCCTTCCAGGGGATTTGCCCACACCAGGACATCCCTCTTGCGGAGGGCAAGTTTGACGGTCAGAAGATCATTTGTCGGGCGCATCTCTGGCAGTTCGACGCCTGTTCAGGCAAGGGTATCAATCCGGACGACTGCGCACTGGCGGAGTACCCGGTCAAGCTGAACGGTGACGACATCCTGGTCGAGACCGAGGGCGTCACCCCCTTGTTTGCCCATACCTGAACGCTTCGCTCCGGATAGAAGGGCAACTCGGATGAGTTTCATCAACTGGTTCAGAAGCGTATTCGACCCCGGGGCGAAGGCGACCGAACTGCGAAAGGAAAATGCAATGAACACGTCGAATTCAGGACAGGCGTATCACAACAACATGGTCGGCCCGGTGATGCGGGCTGGCGACCTGGCCATGGCGGTGATCGAGGCGGCGCGGGTAGACAACCCGGGCAAGGAGATCTTCGTCGAGGACAAGCGTGCCTACATCCGCATCCACGCCGAACAGGAAATGATCCTGCGACAGGAAACCATCGCGGAAGAGCTGGGGCGACCTTTCAAGATCAACGACCTGGAAGTTGACCTCAGTTCCTTCGCCGGGCAGATCGAAAGCCAGCCCAACGCCGTCCGCTTCTACTTCACCAAGACCCTGTAGGCCTCCGTCGGCGGCTGCCCGGCAACGCCCGACACCAATAAAACCGAGGAGACAAAGACATGTCCGAAATCCAGCCCCTGAAGCCGCTGAAAACCTGGAGCCATCTTGCCGCCCGCCGCCGCAAGCCAAGCGAGTACGAGATCGTCAGCGCCAACCTGCACTACAACGACCGAGATCCGAACTCGCCCTACGAGCTCGATCCCAACATGTTCATGAACCAGTGGTACAAGAAGAACACCTTCGGTACCTCGCTCAAGCATGAGGACTGGAACGCCTTCCGCGATCCGGACGAGGTCGTCTACCGGACCTACAATCTGATGCAGGACGGTCAGGAAACGTACGTCTTCAGCCTCTTCGACCAGTTCAACCAGCGCGAACACGACAAGGCGCTCGATCTTCGATGGGCCGGCTCGCTGGCGCGCTTCTACACCCCGGCCCGCTACCTGTTCCATACCATCCAGATGGCGTCAGCCTACGTCGGCCAGGTGTCGCCGGCGAGCACCATCACCAACTGCAACTACTTCCAGATGGCTGACAGCCTGCGCTGGCTCAGCCATACCGCCTACCGGACCAAGGAACTCTCACTCCAGTTCGCCGACAAGGGCTTCGGCGTCGACGAACGCAAGTACTGGGAAACCGACCCCGTGTGGCAGGGCTTTCGCGAGCTGATGGAAAAGACCCTGACGGTCTGGGACTGGGGCGAGGCCATCGTCGTCCTCAACCTGGTCGCCAAACCGGCCATCGAGGAAAGCGTCCTGCGCAAGCTCGGCGAGGCAGCCCGCCACAACGGCGACACACTGCTCGGCCTGATCACCGACGCGGAACTGATCGACTCGGCCCGCCATCGCCGCTGGGTCAGCGCCTTCGTCAGGATGGCCCTGGAAACGCCGGGCAACCTTGAGCTCATCCGGAGCTGGATCGCCAAGTGGGAGCCGCTGGCCGACGAAGCAACCGACGCCTACTGCGCTCAGCTTCCCGATGTCGCCGACGCCGCTGCTTCGGCGAAGGCGGCAACGCGCGAATTCCGCAATTCCCTCGGCCTGTAAGCCGGCACAGCCCATGGTTGGTCCGGGGCGCCCAGGCGCCCTGTGGGCGACTGTTCCCGCAAGCGAGGCGCTATGAGCGATCAGGCAAGAATCACCAATCAAAAGGACGGCAGCAGCTTCGTGCAGGCTGCCGGTGACAGCATCTTGCGCGCCGCACTACGCGCCGGGCTGGGGCTGGCTTACGAATGCAATTCCGGCGGCTGCGGCAGCTGCAAGTTCGAGTTGCTCAAGGGCGAGATCGAGACCCTTTGGCCCGAGGCGCCGGGCCTGAGCGAGCGTGACAGGCGGCGTGGCCGGCATCTGGCCTGCCAGTGCCGGGCACTTGGCGAGGTCAACATCGCCGCCCCGAGCGGCAGCGAGTATGTGCCGAACATCCGGCCGCGCCGCCGCTCGGCACAACTGGCTGGTGTGCGCGACATTACGCATGATTTGCGCGAATTTCGTTTCGTCAGCTTTGAGGGGGCGGCGTTCCTGCCCGGACAGTACGCCATGCTGGACCTGCCTGGGCTCACAGCCTCCCGCGCCTATTCGATGAGCAACACGACGAACGAACGCGGTGAATGGCATTTCCAGATCCGACGCGTGCCGCACGGACAGGGTACGCATACCCTGTTCGACCGCTTGGCGGTCGGTGATGAGATCGGCCTCGACGGTCCCTACGGCGTCGCCTGGCTGCGCACCGACAGCCCGCGCGACATCGTCTGTGTCGCCGGCGGTTCTGGCCTGGCACCGATGGTCTCGATCGCCCGCGGTGCCGTCGATGCCGGCCTGGTGGGCGAGCGCACGCTGTACTTCTTCTACGGCGCCCGCACCCCCCGCGACGTCTGCGGTGAAGACATGCTGCGGGCGCTGCCGGGTTTCGGCCAGCACATCCATTTCATTCCCGTCGTTTCGCTGCCCGGCGAGGAGGGCCAGTGGTCCGGCGCCACGGGTTACGTCCACGACCAGCTCGAGCGCGTGCTGCCGGAGCGCATGGCGGAATACGAGTTCTATTTCGCCGGGCCACCGCCGATGAGCCAGGCCATCCAGGAGCTTTTGATGATCGGTCATCAGGTGCCCTTCGGCCAAATCCATTTCGACCGCTTCTTCTGAGGCGGCACGGCGGCACTGCCGCAAGGACCAAAACCCCATAACGAGAGGAGACGACACATCATGCAGAAGAAACTGGCGGCCACCCTGGCCTGTAGCGCGCTGGCGGTTTCCAGCCCAGTCGCCCTGGCGACCGATGTCTTCCACCTCGAAGGCATCGGCGCCGTATCCCGCGCCATGGGCGGCACCGCGGCGGCGCACGACGTCGGCGCCGGCGGTATGCTGACCAATCCGGCCAACCTGTCCTTCGGCCCGAACGACCGTGAAGTGATGGTCGGGCTCGATCTGGTGACGACGGATATCGCGGTCAGGAACAAGGCGACTGGGGATTCCGTCGATTCCGACACGCACAACAAGAACCGCGGTCCTTACTTCGCGCCGGAAGTGGCCTACACCCAGCGCCTCGGCAATCTCACCATCGGCATTGGCGCTTTCGCCCAGGGTGGCCTGGGCACCGAGTACGGGCGCTCCAGCTTCCTGTCTCGTGCCACGGGTGGTGCCGACACCGGCCTGGAGAACTCCAGTCGCCTGCTGTTGCTCGATATCCCGCTGGCTGCCAGCTACAAGCTTAACGATGCACTGACCATCGGCGGCAGCATTGATGCGATGTGGCAGGGCTTGAACCTCGATCTGCTTCTCGGCGCCGACCAGGTTGGCAGCCTGATCGGCGCAGGTCGCGCCACTGGTTCGCTGGTGCCGGTTCTGGGCGGCATTCCCGGTCTGCAAGGTGCGCATTTCAGCCTGACCAAGAGCAAGCTGCTGGGCAGCGGCGTCGATGCCTGGGGTGTCGCCGGCCGTCTCGGCCTTGCCTGGCAGGTGACGCCCTCCACCCGCCTCGGTGCGGCCTACAACTTCCGCAGCCGGATCAGCGACATGGAAGGTGACGCGACGCTGACGGCGATCTCCGGCGTCGTCGGCCACATTCCCGTGGAAGGCAAGATCAAGATCCGCGATTTCCAGATGCCGGCCAAGCTGGTCATCGGCGGCAGCCACCGCGTGACGACGCAATGGCTGCTGACGGCCGATGTTTCGCGGGTCTTCTGGAAGGATGTCATGAAGGACATCAAGGTCGCTTTCGAAGCCAATGCCGGCGGCAACCTGAACATCCTGCTGCCGCAGGACTATCGCGACCAGACCATCCTCGCGCTCGGCACCTCCTACACCCTGAGTCCGGAATGGACGCTGCGCGCCGGTGCCCGCTTCGCCAGCCAGGCCTTGCGCAAGGAAACCCTGTTCGCGGTGATTCCGGCGACACCGACCAAACACCTGTCGGTCGGTTTCTCGTATGCCGTCTCGCCGGCCAGCCGCATCGACTTCGCCTTCTCGCACGCCCTGCGCGAGAAGATGAGCAACAGCAGCCTGCCCAATACCTCGGCACCGATCGAGGTCAAGCATTCGCAGAACAATGCGACACTCAATTACACGCTCAGTTTCTGATCCGCTTTCAGCACCTTCCTCCTCTCGGTGCTCTTGGAGCGAGGCTTGCCTCGCTTTTTTTCATCGGGTATCGGATGCTTTGAGTTCGTCAGTCCCTGCAATTCATACATGGAAACCAACTCAGGCAGCAGCCCCGGCAATCGGAGGACAGCCGTGAAGGGTGTGGAACTCCTTGCCGAAGATCCGCTGGATGTCCGGCGCCAGAAGCTCGCCCGCATCATTCTGGATTCGATGTATCAGTTCCTCGGTCTCCTCGACATCGAGGGCAAGGTCATCGAGATCAACCAGGCAGCGCTCGACGGCGCCGGCGTGGCGCTCGATGAGGTCGTCGGCAAACCCTTCTGGGATGCGCGCTGGTGGGCGCTATCGGAGGCGACCAGAGCACGCGTCCGCAGCATGGTCGAGGAGGCGGCGACCGGCCGCTTCGTGCGTTGCGACATCGAGATCTACGGCGAGTCTCGCGGCCAGCAGACCATCGTGGTCGACTTCTCGCTGACCCCCATCTTCGACGACAGCGGCCGCGTTGCCTTCCTGTTGCCGGAAGGGCGCAACATCTCGGAGAAGATCGCCATTGAGGCGGAGCTGACGCGCCGCAACAACGAGGTGCATGCGGCGCTGGAGAAACTGCGCGAGATCGACGGTTTCAAGACCAAATTCTTCGCCAACGTCAGCCACGAACTGCGTACGCCGCTGACCCTGATCCTCGGCCCGGTGAACCAACTGCTGCAGTCTTCCGGCGACATAGCCGAACGCGAGCGCTTCCGCCTGCTTACCATCAAGCGCAATGCCCAGGCGCTGCTCGAACAGGTCAACGACCTGCTCGACCTGGCCCGCATCGATGCCGGCGAAATGCCGCTCGTGTACGTCTGCGCCGATATCGTCAGTCTCGTCCGCGCCGTGGCCGACAGCTTCGAGGCAGCGGCCGAGGAGCGGAGCATTACGCTGAGCTTTGCCGGTGAAGGCGAGCTCTACGCCGATGTCGACCGGGCCAAGTTCATCCGCGTGGTGACCAACCTGCTGTCGAACGCCTTCAAGTTCACGCCGAACGGCGGGCGCATTCGCTGCTCCTTCGAGCGCCGGCCCGGCGAGCGGGTGCTGATCAGCGTTCAGGACAGCGGTCCCGGCGTGCCCGACAGTCAAAAGGCGTCGATCTTCGACCGCTACGCCCAGGGTGCCGACGAAGACTCGGCCAAGGGCAGTGGGCTGGGGCTCAACATCGTCAAGGAATTCGTCGCCTTGCACCGCGGCACGATCACGCTACTCGACGCGCCTGAACATGGCGCGCTGTTCCAGGTCGAATTGCCACTCCGCGCTCCGGCCGGTTCCTTCGTCCGGGCGCCCGACAATGGGTGGCAGCCAGTCGTCGAGCCGCTGGAGCTGCTGCGCCCGGTCGATTCTCCGAAGCTGCCCGAGAATGCCGCGCATCCGCGCATCCTCATCGCAGAGGACAACCCCGACCTGCGCCAGTTCCTCCACGACGTGCTTGCCGACGACTACCGCGTGACGCTGGCCGAGCACGGCGAGCAGGCGCTCGCCCTGGCCTGTGCAGACCCGCCCGACCTGATCATCACCGACTTGATGATGCCGCAGATGGATGGCGAGCGCTTCGTCCACGAACTGCGCCGGCAGCAGATCTCGCACGTGCCGGTGCTGGTGCTCTCCGCCCGCGCCGACGATGCACTGCGCCAAACTCTGCTCGAGAACTTCGTCCAGGACTACCTGACCAAGCCCTTTTCGCCCCAGGAGCTACGGGCGCGCGTACGCAACCTGATCACAGTGAAGCGCACGGTGGATATCCTGCAGAAGGAGCTCAACTCGCAGGCGTCCGACATCTGTGAGCTGACCAACGGCCTGATCGCCAGCCGAAAGTCACTGCAGGAAGGCCTGCGCGCTCTGCAGATTTCCGAGCGTCGCTGGCAGGGCTTCTACGAGAACACGGCGGTGGGCATTGCGCTGATCGACGCCGATGGAAAGATCATGAAGGCCAACCCGGCGCTGCAGCAGATGCTTGGCTACGGGCCGCAGGAGATTCTCGATATATCGCTGGTCGACATCAGCGAGGCCTCGGAGCGGGCGAACACGCGCGACAACGTCTACAGCTTGCTCGAAGGACGGCGCGGCAGCTACCAGTTGCAGAAGCGTTACGAACGACGCGACGGCAGCTACCTGTGGGCCAAGGTCTGCGCTTCGTTGATCCCGATGGTCGACCGGGAAGGACCACGCATCGCCGTCATCGTCGAAGATCTCAGCGCACAGAAGAGCGCTGAAGACGCGCTGGCGAAAACCCAGGCCGACCTGGCCCGCGTGTCGCGGCTGACCACGATGGGCGAACTGGTAGCATCCATCGCACACGAGGTCAATCAGCCGCTGGCAGCGATCGTCACCAATAGCCAGGCTGCACTGCGATGGCTGGAACGCGAGGAGCCCGACCATCAAGAAGTGGTCGCGGCGCTGCAGCGCGTACATCGCGATGCCGCGCATGCCGGCAATGTAATCACGCGCATCCGCGGCTTTCTCAAGAAGGAAGACCTGAAGCGGGAGCGGGTCGATGTCTACGGCATGATCGACGTGCTCATCCAGATGCTACGGCGGACGCTGAACGAAGCCGGCGTCAGCGTCACGCTCAGCCTGGCGCCCGACTTGCCGGTTCTGTTCGGCGATCAGGTCCAACTGCAGCAGGTCATCCTCAATCTGTTGGTCAACGCCGTCGATGCCATGCGCCAGCAAGAGGGACGGGTGCGCCGCATCGTCGTCAGCGTCCAGGAAAGCCCGGCATGTGGCGCGCTCTTCACCGTCGAGGATAGCGGGCCGGGCATCTCGGCCTCCATGGCGGACACTCTCTTCGAACCGTTCTGCTCAACCAAAAGCGACGGATTGGGCATGGGGCTTGCCATAAGCCGGTCGATTATCGAACATCATGGCGGATCGCTTTGGCTCGATGAATCTGGCGCCAACGGCTCACGTTTTGCCTTTTGCCTGCCGGTGAGCTCGTCGTGAATGCGAACGCTCCCCTCTCGCCGACCGTGTACGTCGTCGACGACGATGTTTCAATCCGTGAATCGCTGAGCAGCCTAATCCGTGCGGAAGGCATGCAGGTCGAGGTCTTTGCCTCGCCGCTCGATTTCCTGGCGCTCGAACGGCTCAAGGACTTCTCGTGCGTGGTGCTCGACGTTCGCATGCCTGGGCTGGACGGACTCTCGCTACAGGACGAACTGACGCGCCGTGGTTGGCAGCCGCCGATCATCTTCATTACCGGCCACGGAGACGTACCAGATGCTGTTCGCGCAATGAAGGCGGGTGCCATCGACTTCATCAAGAAGCCCTTCGAGGATTTTGCCCTGCTTAACGCGATTGCAACTGCGCTCTCTCGCGTCAGCAGCGAGTTCCACGAGAGGTTGGAAATAGCTGAACTGCAGGTCCGCTACGATCAGCTTACTCCGCGCGAGAGGGAGATCTTGGCCATGGTGATACAAGGGTGGCCAAACAAGGTCATTGCATACGATCTCGGCGTTTCTGAGAGTACAGTCAAGGTGCATCGCCACAATGTGATGAGTAAGATGCGCTTTCGCTCGCTCCCCGAACTGACGCTCGCAATAGAGCGCTTGAAACCAAATCGGTGAGTTCTTTGGTAGCGCGGCGGCATTTCTCGCCGGACTCGCGTGTGCCGGCGAATCATCCGCTGCGACGGGTGAAGCGTTTTTGCCGACCGTGCCCTGGGCGCAATTTCTGGGGAGTTGGACGCACTGTACTCCTCGGTCGGTCGCCCATCGATTCCGCCAGAGCGACTGCATTGCCTTCTGAGAAGTATCACGTTCTGGGTCAAGATCATCATTCCGTACCAAGCCCCATGTGCCGGTATGTCTGGCGCTATCGTTCCGGAGTCCGGGTTTGGGGACCGGCGGCCGGCGGTTTTGTTAGTATCCCCGCAGCGCCCTGCGCATGCATGCGTGCCCCTCTCAGCCTGCTTGAAGGGAAGATGGATTTATTTGATTAAAATCTCGAGATTGTTGCTGTAGAGTGCACCTGTCCCCATCGATGCGGCCTGGATAGGCCGTGTCGTGGCGCCCCTACAGGAGATTGACAGTGACGAATGCCCCCGCCAAAGCAGAGACCGTTCGCGTGACCCGCATTGCCCGCCGCCGCGCCCGTCCGGGGCATGAGGCGGAATACGAAGCCATGCTGCGCGAGATGTTCGCAAGAATGCGCGCGCACAAGGGGTTCCTGGGGGGCGACCTGATTCCGCCGGAGACGCCGGGCGGGGAGTATCAGACGGTGGTGCGCTTCGCGTCCGAGGCTGAACTGCAGGCCTGGGACATGAGCGATGCGCGCCTCGAGTTGCTCGAGCGCATGAAGGCGGTGGCCGAGGGCGAGCCCGAGTTCCGCAAGCTGAGCGGTCTGGAGGCCTGGTTCGAGCCCGCAGTGGTGCCAGCCACCATGCACCCGCCGCGCATGAAGATGGCAGTCGTGACCTGGCTCGGCATCTTCCCCACGGTGTCCTTCTTCCTGTGGTTCGTGCTGCCATGGCTGCAGCCGCTGCCTTTCCTGCCGCGTACGGCGATCCTTACCGCACTCATCGTCGCCACCATGACCTGGGTGGTCATGCCGCGCCTGACCAGGCTGTTGCGCGGCTGGCTCAGCCCTGCACCCAAAGGCTGAGCCAGCGCCGCTCTCCTGTCCAGGGGCGCAGCGCGCGGGCCTATTCCGCCGGGCCGATGTCGAAGCTCAGTGCGCCGACGCCTTCGATCCAGCCATCCAGATGGTCGCCCGGCTGCACCGGTCCCACGCCTTCGGGCGTGCCGGTGTAGATCAGGTCGCCAGCCTTCAGGTGGTAGTAGGTGGACAGGTCGGCGATGATTTCCGGGATGGTCCAGATCATGTCCGCGAGGTCACCGTTCTGGCGCAGCTGGCCATTGACCTTCAGGCTGATTTCGCCATGCGTGAGGACGCGGCCGTCGGCCGGCACGATCTCGCTGGCGACTGCTCCGGCTTCCACGTTCTTGGCGACGTCCCAGGGGTTGCCCTTGGCCTTGGCGCCGGCCTGCAGGTCGCGTCGGGTCATGTCCAGGCCACAGGCATAGCCGTAGATCATGCCCGCAGCCTGCTGTGTCGACACCCGGAATCCATCTTCGCCGAGGGCGACGATCAGCTCCATCTCGTGGTGGTAGTCCTGTGTCTCGGGCGGGTAGGGGGCGGTCGTACCCGACTCGGCCAGCATCGCGGCGAATTTGGTGAAGTACACCGGCCGCATGCTCGCCTTATCCACCGAGGTTCCCATCTCGCGTGCATGGGCCTGATAGTTGCGCCCGACGAAGAACAGCCTGTTGACCGGGAAGCGCGCACTGGTGCCGCGTACCGGCAGCGATGAGGGGGCGGGCGGTGCCCACAGGTAGTTGATGTCGGCCATCGTGGTCCTCGCGATCGGTTGAGGGCAGCAGTCTACAACGATCGCACGCATGGCAAGGGTGCGTGGAGCAGGGCAGTTGCACGAAGCGTCGCGCCCTTTTCCATGCTCGACGATCGGTTTTGACCTGCGGGCCATCATCAAGGCGATTGCGCTGCTTGGACGAGTGCTCGACGGCAGGGGGAGAGGTGCCTCGGTTATAATGCGGAGCTTGCCGGCGCTCCCACGCGTGGGCATCCGTTCCCCCGACCTGTTCCTGACAAACATGACCTCGATCCTCAAGCTGCGTGGCGCTGCGGCGCTGTCCTCTTCCCGCCTGGAACGTCTCGGCCGCGCCGTCGGCGAGGTCCTGCCCAAGCTCAATGCGCTGGTCGCCGAGCACTGGTACTTCATCGAGCTCAACGCGGCGTTGAGTGCAGAAGAGCATGCCCGCCTCGTCGACCTGCTCGACGCCCACCCGGCCACCGCGGTCCCGCCCGCCGGCACGCTGCGCCTGGTGGTGCCGCGCCTGGGCACGATTTCGCCATGGTCGTCCAAGGCGACCGACATCGCTCACCAGTGCGGTTTCGACAAGGTCGTGCGCATCGAGCGCGGTATCGCCTACTCCATCGAGGCGCGCGGGGTCGAGGGTAATGCGGGCCTGCTGGCGCTGCTGCACGATCGCATGACCGAGTCGATCCTCAACAGCGTCGATGAGGCCGAGGCCCTTTTCCATCACTACGAGCCGCAGCCGCTCACAACGGTCGACATCCTCGCCGGCGGTCGCGCCGCGCTCGAGCGGGCCAATGGCGAGCTCGGCCTGGCGCTGTCCGAGGACGAGATCGACTACCTGGTCGAGAACTTCAGCCGCATGGGGCGCAACCCGACCGACGTCGAGCTGATGATGTTCGCCCAGGCCAACTCCGAGCACTGCCGGCACAAGATCTTCAACGCTGACTGGGTGATCGACGCGCGGCCGATGGAGAAAACCCTGTTCGGCATGATCAAGGACACCCACAAGGCCCACCCCGAGGGCACGGTGGTGGCCTACTCGGACAACGCCTCGGTGATCGAGGGGGCGCGCATCGCCCGCCTGTACCCGGATGCCGACGGCGCCTTCCGCTACCACGACGAGGACACCCACATCCTCGCCAAGGTCGAGACCCACAACCACCCGACCGCGATCTCGCCCTTCCCGGGCGCGGCCACCGGCGCCGGCGGCGAGATCCGCGACGAGGGCGCAACCGGTCGCGGCTCGCGTCCCAAGGCGGGCCTGGCTGGCTTCACGGTGTCGAACCTCAACATCCCCGATTTCGGCCAGCCCTGGGAGAAGCCCTATGGCAAGCCCGAGCGCATCGCCTCCGCGCTCGACATCATGATCGAGGGCCCGATCGGCGCCGCCGCCTTCAACAACGAATTCGGCCGGCCCAACCTCGCCGGCTATTTCCGCACCTTCGAACAGGAAGTGCAGGGCGAGGTGCGTGGCTACCACAAGCCGATCATGATCGCCGGCGGCCTGGGCAGCATCCAGGGCCAGCAGGCCGAGAAGCCGACCTTCCCGCCGGGCACGCTGCTGATCCAGCTCGGTGGCCCGGGAATGCTGATCGGGCTCGGTGGTGGCGCGGCCTCGTCGATGGCGACCGGCACCAACACCGCCGACCTCGACTTCGCTTCGGTGCAGCGCGGCAACCCCGAGATCCAGCGCCGCTGCCAGGAGGTCATCGACGCCTGCTGGCAGCAGGGCGACAAGAACCCGATCATCGCCATCCACGACGTCGGCGCCGGCGGCCTGTCCAACGCCATGCCCGAACTGGCCGACCACGCCAGCCTGGGCGCGCACTTCGAGTTGCGCGAGGTGCACATCGAGGAACCGGGCATGAGCCCGCGCGAGATCTGGTCGAACGAATCGCAGGAGCGCTACGTGCTGGCGATCGCGCCCGAGAGCCTGCCGCTGTTCCAGGCCTTCTGCGAGCGCGAGCGCTGCCCCTTCGCGGTGCTCGGCACTGCCACGGCTGATGGCCACCTCACGGTGTCCGACCGCCACTTCGGCAACAAGCCGGTGGACATGGACATGAAGGTGCTGCTCGGCAAGCCGCCCAAGATGACGCGCAACGTGTCTCGCCGCGCCGTGCATCTGCCGCCCTTCGATACCACCGACTTCGATCTCAAGGAAGCCGGGATGCGTGTGCTGCGCATGCCGGCGGTAGCCAGCAAGAGCTTCCTGATCACCATTGGCGACCGCTCGGTCGGCGGCCTGACCGCGCGCGACCAGTTCGTCGGCCCTTGGCAGGTGCCGGTGGCCGACGTCGCGGTCACCGCGATGAGCTTCCAGGGCTACCGCGGCGAAGCCTTCGCCATGGGCGAGCGCACGCCGCTGGCCTGCGTCGATGCAGCGGCCTCGGGTCGCATGGCGATCGGCGAGGCGATCACCAACATCGCCGCCGCCGACATCGCCAAGCTCGGCGACGTCAAGCTCTCGGCCAACTGGATGGCCGCTGCCGGTCATCGCGGTGAGGATGCCAGGCTCTTCGACACCGTCCAGGCGGTGTCCGAGTTCTGCATCAGCGCCGGGGTGTCGATCCCGGTCGGCAAGGACTCGCTGTCGATGCGCACCGCCTGGCGCGAGGGCGAGGAGGACAAGCAGGTCGTCGCCCCGCTGTCGCTGATCGCCACTGCTTTCGCGCCGGTGCAGGACATCCGCAACACGCTCACACCGCAGCTGCAGCTGCCGGAAGGCGTCGAGACAGAGCTACTGCTGATCGACCTCGGCAACGGCAAGAACCGCCTCGGCGGCTCGGTGTTCGCCCAGGCCTACGATTCGGTCGGCGAGCATGCGCCCGATGTCGACCCCGTCCAGCTCAAGGCCTTCTTCGAAACCATCCAGCAATTGCGCCGCGATGGTCTCTTGCTGGCCTACCACGACCGCTCCGACGGCGGGCTCTTTGCGACCGTGTGCGAGATGGCCTTCGCCGCCAGGTGCGGCCTGTCGCTGATTCTCGACACCGTGTGCTACGACCCCTACATGATGGATGTCGATGGCCTCGAGAAGAAGCCCGACACCCTCAAGGGCCGTTTCGCCGACCGCCTGTTCGCGGGCCTGTTCGCCGAGGAGCTTGGCGCCGTCGTGCAGATCCGCCGCGAGGAGCGCGCCCGTGTCACCGAGCAGTTGCGCGCTGCGGGCCTCGCCTACCACTTCATCGGCGAGCCCAACACCCAGGACCAGATCCGCCTGCGTCGCAACGCCAAGCTGGTGTTCGAGGGCAGTCGCGTCGAGCTGCTGCAGGCCTGGTCGGAGACCAGCTACCGCATCGCCAAGCTGCGTGATGATCCAGAGTGCGTGCAGCAGGCGTTCGACGCCTTGGCGGATGCGACCGACCCAGGCCTGTCGGTGTCGCTGTCCTTCGACGTCAAGGAGGACGTGGCCGCACCCTTCATCGCCAGCGGTGTGCGTCCCAAGGTGGTGGTGCTGCGCGAGCAGGGGGTGAACTCCCAGTTCGAGATGGCAGCCGCCTTCGAGCGTGCCGGCTTCACGCCGGTGGACGTGCATATGTCCGACCTCCAGGCGGGCCGCATCGACCTCGCCGACTTCCATGGCCTGGCCGCCTGCGGCGGCTTCTCCTACGGTGACGTGCTCGGCGCCGGCCAGGGCTGGGCCAAGTCCATCCTGTTCAACGCCCGCTTGCGCGACGAGTTCGAGGCCTTCTTCCGCCGCAGCGACACCTTCGCGCTCGGCGTGTGCAACGGCTGCCAGATGATGGCTCACCTCGCACCGATCATCCCCGGCGCCGAGGCCTGGCCGACCTTCCATCGCAACCGCAGCGAACAGTTCGAGGCTCGCTTCGTGATGGTCGAGGTTACCGACAGCCCGTCCATCCTGCTGCAGGGCATGGCAGGCAGCCGCATGCCGATCGTGGTCAGCCATGGCGAGGGCAGGGCGGTGTTCCGCAGCGAGGCCGACCAGGACAAGGCGCTGCTGGCATTGCGTTTCGTCGACAACCACGGCAACCCTGCGCAAGCCTACCCGGCCAACCCCAACGGTTCGCCGGCGGGCGTCACCGGCTTCACGACTGCAGACGGGCGTTTCACGGTAATGATGCCGCACCCTGAGCGCACCGCCCGCACGCTGCAGATGTCGTGGGCGCCACGGTGGCTGGTGAAGGATAGTCCCGATGCTTCTCCCTGGCTGCGCATGTTCGGCAACGCGCGGCGCTGGCTGTGCTGATCCTGTAGTCGATTGCCGCAGGCCTGCCGCGTCGGCTGCCCTGTTCATGAAGGGGTGACGGGATGTCCGTCAAACTGGCTTTGACCGCTGCCTGAAGAGGGGCAGCGGTAAGTTCACGTTATGGGAGCCATCGTTTGAAGCGCACGCTGTCGACTCGTGATGTGAAGATCGGCATGTTCATTGCCGAGATCGATCGTCCGTGGATCGAAACGCCGTTCCGCTTGCAGGGCTTTCTGCTAGAGAACGTCGATCAGATGCGTGCGCTGCAGGAGTACTGCCGCGAGGTGGTGGTCGATCACACCCTGTCGGTAGGCGAGCATCACAGCAGCAGGGTGATCGATGTAAGCGCGCGTCTGCTGGGGCTGGACGGTTTGCCGCGCAGCCATCCCAGCGATGTCGAGTCCCGCCTCCAGGCAAGCCAGTTCCTCAATGTTGCCCGCAGCTTCAAGGGCCGGATCCATACGACGCGCGTAGCCCATGTCCCGCGTATTCGCAGCGAGGATGGGCGCAGCCGTCTCGAGTCGGAGCTGCTCTATTCGGCCCCGATCGTCGATGACGTCTATCGCGCCCTGCGTGAAGCTCGAATGGAGATCGACAGCGCGGGCGCTGTCGATGTCGAGCGCCTCGACGGCCTCGTCGGCGAGATGGCCTCCGGTGTGGAGCGCAACCCCGATGCGCTGCTGTGGCTCACCCGCCTCAAGCGCACCGATCACTACGCCTACGACCATGCGCTCAATGTCTCTGTCCATGCAATGGTGTTCGCGCGCTTCGTCGGCCTGAGCAGCCGCCAGGTGAGGCAGGTGGGGCTGGCGGGTTTGCTCCAGGACATCGGCAAGGTACAGATCGACTATGCGATCCTGAGCAAGGCGGGCCCGCTCGACGACCGGGAGTTCGAACTCGTCAAGGCGCATGTCAGCAACACGGTCGACCTGCTGCGGGCGAACGAGGATTTCGATTCCGAGGTGCTGGGAATCATCGCCGCTCACCATGAGCGCTTCGACGGCACGGGCTATCCGCGCGGCCTGGCGGGCATGCGAATCCCCTTGTCCGCCGAGATCGCCGGCATCGTCGACACCTACTGTGCGATGACCCGAGACCGGGTCTATCGCGATGCGGTATCCAGCCAGAGGGCGATGGAGACGCTCAATCAGCTGCGTGGCACCCAGTTCCGCGACGCCTTGGTCGACCAGTTGCTCCAGTGCATTGGCCTGTACCCGATCGGCACACTGGTCGAACTCAACACCGGGGAGGTGGGCGTGGTGGTCCAGCAGAACCAGGTACGCCGGCTGCAGCCCCGGGTGTTGGTGCTGCTCGCACCAGACAAGACGATCGATCGTTTTCCGCGCACGCTGGATCTCATCATGCAGCCGTTGGCGCACTCCGGCGAGCCGTATCGGATCGTGCAGGCGTTGCCGCCCAACGCGCACGGTATCGACCCTACCGACTTCTTTCTGGTCTGAGCATGGACGTCCGTATCCCGCCCGGTCTACTGGCGGCCTTGTCCGAACTTTCCGCGCGGCTGGTCGAGCAGAAGTCCACGGATTGTGGTGTCGGGGTCATAGCCTTTGCCGTGATCCCCGATCCGCTGATCCTGCGCCTGCCGTTGGAGCATGTGCGCAAGTTCGAGCGCGCACTCGAGCGCCGCCTGCTGAACAGCCTGCGGGCGCAGGATCTGCTGTTTGCCCTTGACGGCAACGAGTGGTTGATCTTGCTGCCCGCGCTGTCGAGTCCCGCCGTGCTGACCTTGGCCATGCTCAAGCTCGATCAAGCCTTTGGCCGCGAGCCGGTGCAGGTGGAGGGGCTGGACCTGCAGGTCAAAGTCGTCAGCGGTGCGGCGATGTCGCCGATCCACGGCCAGGATGCCTTTCACCTCCTGCAGTCGGCACGAATCGCCTGCCTGATGGCGCAGCGCAATGGGTCGGGCAGCCAGGTTTACGATCCGTCGATGGATCGGGTTTCGCCGCATGCGGCACGGCTCGAACGCGACTTGCGCGAGGCCTTCTTCGGTGGCAGTGCGCCCGAGCTCCATCTGCAGCCCAAGATCCACGTCGCCAGTGGCGAATGCCGCAGTGCCGAGGGCTTGCTGCGCTGGCGCGACAGCGGCGGCGAAGCCGTGCCTCCGCCCGTAGTCCTTGGGCTGATCGATCGACTCGGGCTGCGCCACACCTTCAACCGCTGGTTGTTCCAGCATGCAGCGCGCACTTTGCACGGGCTGCGCATGGCCGGGCTCGACATCGAGTTGTCGATCAACCTCTCGGCCACCGATCTCTACGACGCGGAAGTCCCCGACCTGATCGAGCAGGCACTCAAGACATGGAATGTGGCTGCAGCCGCGCTCTGCCTGGAGATCACCGAAACCAGCATGCTCGAGGAGGCGGAGGGCGTTGGAGTGACCGATGTGCTCAAGCGCCTGCGCGAGCTCGGGGTGAGTCTCTCCATCGACGACTTCGGGACCGGCTTCTCCGGCATGAGCCGCCTCAAGCAACTGGCGGTGCAGGAGGTCAAGATCGACCGCAGCTTCGTCACCGATCTAGTGAGCTCCGAGCGTGACCGCGAGATTGCGGACTCCATCATCGATCTCTCCCATCGCCTTGGCCTGAAGGAGACGGCCGAGGGTGTAGAGCGTGCGGACACGGCGCGCGTGCTGGCCGAGATGGGGTGCGACTTCATCCAGGGCTTCCTGTACTCCAGGGCCTTGCCGCTTGACGAGTTCATCGCCTGGGTGCGTGCCCGAGCCGGTATCTCGATCTGAAGACGAGGCGCGATGAGCTGCGGCCTGCGGCGTATTGCCGCAGCTTGCAGCCTGCAGTGTGCGGGAACTGACTGGAATCAATTGTGGGGCAGCGCCTGCCGGTATACTCCGTTCCGTTCCAGAGCACAGACCGAATCCATCGACTCGTCATGCGGCGCCTAAATCAACCCCTCTTCGCCTGGCTCGCGATCTTCGCGATGATGATGGCGGCGCTCGCGCCCACCATCAGCCGGGCGATGGGGCCGGATGCAGATGGACGGTACCTGATCGAGGTCTGCTCGGCTGAAGGGTCGGGTTGGGTCGCGGTCGGCGAAGATCAGTTCGGCCTGTATTCAGTACAGGGCCCGGCTGGTGGGGACGATGGCGATCCCCTGCAGGCCTTCAAGCAGTGTCCTTACTGTGGCGCCCATGCCGGCGTGGCCTTGTTGCCTGCCCTCGCCATCGCCAAGCCAGGGCCGGACGCGACGGGCAAATCTCATCCATGGCTTTTCTTCCACGCACCGCGTCCGCTCTTTGCATGGTCGCCGTCGCGTCCGCGCGCGCCTCCGCTACCGGCCTGAGCACTCGCCTCCCGAGTATGCGTGGGCACCGCCGTGTCACGCGTCTGGGAGGGTAGATCCCGGTTGATCCGGCGCGAGCCGATCGTTCCGCCTCAACCGTATGCCGTATGCGCCCCATTCTGGAGAATTCAGTCATGAAGAAGATTGCCCTTGCCACCCTGCTCGCCCTGAGCTCCCTCCACACCCTCGCCGAGGTTACCGTTGCCGAGCCCTGGGTGCGTGCCACCGTGCCGCAGCAAAAGGCCACCGGCGCCTTCATGCAGCTCAAGTCCGACACCGGCGCGCGCCTCGTTGCTGCAGATTCGCCAGTGGCCGGTGTCGTCGAAATCCATGAAATGCTGATGGACAAGGATGTCATGAAGATGAACCGGATCGACGCGCTCGAGCTGCCGGCCGGTCAGGTCGTGGAACTCAAGCCCGGCGGCTACCACGTCATGCTGATGGACCTGAAGGCGCAGGTGAAGGAAGGCGAGCAGGTGCCGCTGACCATCGTCGTCGAGAACAAGGACGGCAGCCGCCAGTCCATCGAGCTGAACGCCCCTGCGCGTGCGCTCAATGCGCCGATGAAGATGCAGCACGGCAAGCACTGAGCCCGCCTCGGCGCCTCCGTGACAATGGGCTGATTTTCCCGCCCGGCGTTCCGTCGCGCCCCTAGCACCTCACCTCTGTACATGAAGCCATCATCCAGGCGCCCAAGGGCGCCCGGAGGGGCGGACTCATGCCTGCGCCAGGCGCGTCCGGCACGGCTGCCCCAGATATCGAGAGCACTGAAATGAACAAAAATCTCCGCCGCCTGCCGCTTGCAGTCGCCATCTCCCTTGCACTCCCGGCGCTCGCAAGCGCCCAGGATGCCATGCTTGGCAGCGTTGTCGTCACTGCACCGCAGATGGCGCAGCCGCTTACAGTTGAAGTCGACCCGAAGGCGCCTCAGCAGCCGCTGCCCGCTAGCGATGGCGCGAGCTTGTTGAAGAACATTCCTGGCTTCTCGATCATCCGCAAAGGGGGCACGGACGGCGACCCGGTGCTGCGAGGTCTTGCCGGCTCACGACTGCCGATCCTGCTCGACGGGATGGATTTCCACGGTGGCTGCAACCACCGAATGGATCCGCCGACGGCGTACGTGTTCCCGGAGTCCTACTCCAATGTGCGTGTCATCAAGGGACCACAGACCGTGCTCTATGGCAATGGCAACGCCGCCGGTGTCGTGCTGTTCGAGAATGAGCGTGTGCCGATCTCACCGGGCGTGCGCGGCGAGGGCAGTCTTCTCGTGGGCTCGTGGAGTCGCCGTGACGTGTTTGCGAGCGGTGAGGTTGCCGGCGAGCAGGCAGCGCTGAAGGCCACGATCACACATGCCGAGTCCGGCAACTACGAGGACGGCGACGGCACCGAGATCCACTCGCGCTTCAAACGCCAGAGTGCCACGCTTGTCGGCAGCTACGAGCTGGATCGCGATACCCGGATCGATCTGGACGGTATCGTCAGTCGCGGCAAAGCGGCCTATGCCGATCGCGCCATGGACGGCAGCAAGTTCGACCGCGAGAGCTATGGCATGACTTTCCGCAAACAGGATCTGTCGCCAGTGGTCAAGGCGGTAAACCTGCGGCTTTACCACAGCTATATCGACCACGTGATGGACAACTACTCGATGCGTGACACCGCCTCGTGTGTTGGGGGCGCGGCGACCGGATGCGCGGCGATGAATCCCGACCGTGAGACGGACGGTGCGCGCGTATCGGTCGACCTTGCGCTCGGCGCACGTAACCAGCTCACCCTCGGAGCAGACTGGCGACGCGATGAGCACACCACTCGTCATCAGCGGGGTGCCAGCGCAGCCGCAGCAGATACCTACAAGACCAGAGACCGTCTGACCGATTACAAGAGCCGGTTCACCGGCGTATTCGGCGAGCTGACCCACGAATTGAGCGACAACCAGCGCTTGATCGGTGGATTGCGCCTGGATGACTGGAAAGCCGATCGTACGTTCATTGGCATGGGGGCAGTCGCCAGTGCCCCGGGTACCGCGCAAGGTCGGGCCAGCGAGACGCTCAGGAGCGGCTTCCTGCGCTATGAGCAGGACCTCAGCAGCCCGGCAACGGTCTACGTCGGCTATGGCATGAACCAGCGCCCGATGGATTACTGGGAGGCCAATCTCTACGAGGGCATTCAGGCTAACACCAGCGGCCTGAGGCCCGAGACCACGCATCAGCTCGATGCCGGGCTGATGTGGAAGAGCGAACGCTTGCAAGGCTCGCTGTCGGCCTTCTATGCCAAGGTCGATGACTACATCCTCCTCTACAGCGGACCCGGTGTCGGTACCGCGGGTGGGCCGATGGGAGCGGGCACCATGCCTGGCGGCGCTGGTTGCCTGGCCGCCAGCGGGCTGTCGAATTCGCGCAATCACCAGCTCAACTCGTGCCTTGCCAGCGGTAACGTCGACGCGACGCGCTATGGCGCCGAGGCTGACATCGCCTACCGAATGACGGATGCGCTGACTCTGCGTGGCAGCCTCGCATACGTGCGTGCCACCAATGACACCATTAATGTTCCGCTCGCACAGACGCCGCCGCTCGAGGCCAAGATCGGTGCGGATTACACACTTGGTGCATGGGGCGTCGGCGGCGTGATTCGCGCGGTTGCCAGACAGGATCGCATTCATGCCCGATACGGAAATATCGCCGGCGTTGACCGTGGGACGACGACACCTGGCTTCGCGACCTTGTCACTGAACGGCAGCTATGCGCTGAACAAGCAGGCGAAGATCAGCTTCGGTGTCGATAACCTGTTCGATAGAACCTATGCCGAGCATCTGAGCAAGGGTGATGCGACGATCCTCGGCTATACGAATGCAGTTGGTGACCGCGTCAACGAGCCCGGCCGAACCTTCTGGCTCAAGGCGCAGGTGGCCCTGGACTGAGATGGCTAGCGCCCTGTCTCTCCCCGAGCATGTTCGGACTTCGTGCGGTGTGGGGGGGGCGCCTTTTAATGCCATAGTTATGTTGAGAGCACTGAAATGAACAAGAATCTCCGCCGCCTGCCGCTTGCAGTCGCCATCTCCCTTGCACTCCCGGCGCTCGCGAGCGCCCAGGATGCCATGCTGGGCAGCGTTGTCGTCACTGCACCCGTGACTGAGGCCCCGCTTACCGTCACTACAGATCCGAAGGCACCGCGCCAGCCGCTGCCTGCGCACGACGGCGCCGACTACCTCAAGGCCATCCCGGGCTTCTCCGTCATCCGCAAGGGCGGGGCGGATGGCGACCCCGTCCTGCGCGGCATGTCGGGGTCGCGTCTCGGAATCGTGCAGGATGGATATGAGGTGCATGGTGGGTGTGGCGGCCGTATGGATCCGCCGACAGCCTATGTGTACCCGGAGTCCTTCGATCGTGTGACGGTGCTGAAAGGGCCGCAGACCGTGCTCTACGGATCAGGCAACTCGGCCGGCATCGTGCTTTTCGAGCGCGACAATCCGCGCCTGGCTGAGGCCGGCTGGCGCGCCAACGGCAGTCTCACGGTGGGCAGCTGGGGGCGCAACGACCAAGTCTTCGATGCCAAGGCAGGCAACCCCGACTTCTTCGCCCGCATCGGTGCGACGCGCTCGGACAGCAACAACTACAAGGACGGCAGCGGCCGAGAGGTGCATTCGTCCTACACGCGCTGGAGTACCGATGCCGCGCTTGGATGGACGCCTGACGACGATACGCTTCTCGAACTGGCCTTCGGGCGCAGTGATGGTGAGGCCGCCTACGCAGACCGTGGCATGGACGGCTCGAAGTTCGCGCGCGAGCATGTGAACCTCAAGCTGGACAAGCGCAAGCTCTCGCCGCTGGTGAGCCGTGTCGAAGCGCAGCTGTTCTACAGCTACATCGACCACGTCATGGACAACTACAGCCTGCGCCGGCCCATGGCGACGCGCAATGTCAGCAACCCCGACCGCGAGACCTGGGGCGCGCGGGCAGCGCTCACATTGACACCGTCCGACAATGTCGAACTGGTGCTGGGCGCCGATCTCAAGGATGACACCCATACCGGTCGCATGGTGTCGGTCGCTGCGCCGGCCTTCCCTGATCGCAATGCGGTAGCGCGCATGAAGGACTACAGCTTCGAGCGCCACGGCGTGTTCGGAGAACTGCGCTACAGCTTTGATGACGATAGCCGGCTCATTGGCGGCGTGCGTGCCGACCGCCACGAAGTGCGCAAGCACAGCGTTTCGCGAGACCAGGCAGATACCCTCGGCTCGGGCTTCGTCCGCTACGAGGCAGCATTCGATGAAGGGCGTGGCACATGGTATGCCGGCCTCGGGCATGCGAGCCGCTTCCCCGACTTCTGGGAGTACATGCGTGCATCTGGCGCCGGGGGTACCCGGACATTCGATACCCTGCAGCCCGAAAAGACCACCCAGCTCGATATCGGTGCGCTGTGGGCTGCGGGCGATCTGGCAGGGTCGGTTTCCGGCTTCTACGGCAAGATCGATGACCACATCCTGATCAAATGGATGCCGGCGCCAGTGGCCGTGCGCAACGTCGATGCCACGGTGTATGGGCTGGAGGGTGACCTCACCTGGCGCTTCGCCTCCAACTGGAAGGCGGTCGGCACGCTTGCGTGGGTGCGGGGCACGAACGATACCGACAACAAGGCGCTTGCCCAGCAACCGCCTCTGGAGGGCCGCGTCAGCCTGGACTACGATGACGGTCGCTTCTCGTACGGGGCGATGGTGCGCCTGGTGGCCAAGCAGGATCGCGTCCACATCGGCTACGGTGGCATCGTTGCCAATGGTGCGGATACCGGCACTACGCCGGGCTTCGCGACCCTGTCGCTCAATGCGGGCTGGCGTCACAGCAAGCATGTGCTGATGACCGCGGGTATCGACAACGTGTTCGATCGCACCTATCGCGAACATCTGTCCAAGAGTGGTGCGGCAATTCCGGGCTATATCGCGCCGAGCGGTGCGCCGATCAACGAGCCTGGTCGTACCTTCTGGCTCAAGGCGCAGGTGGCGCTGGACTGAACCCCGAACCGGCCCCGAGCGTCGCCTGAGGTGGGATGCAGTGTGTAGGCTGCAGCGCGTCCCTCGCAATCGGTGTTCGGGGCGGAGGATCGACAAGATGCAGTTGTCGTTGCCGCATGCAAGTTGCCCGCAGCCTGAGTCTAACCGGATAGCCGATGCAACTGCCGCAGGGCTCGTCTTCCATCAGCGTGGAGCCGAGATCTATTGCGGCGGGCAGACTGGCGAAGCCTGGCGCATACAGCAGGGATCAGTGCGCCTAGATCTTCATACAGGGGACCAGACCCGCTTTGCAGGGGTTGCGCTCGCGGGTGACCTTATCGGGGTTGAGGTCTTGCTGTTCGGTATCTATTCCTATTCTGCGCGGGCGCTGTCCGAAGTCATCCTCGAGCGATGGTCAGATCCCGAAGAGCAGATGAGTGCGCCCAAGCTGTTACACCTGGTGCATGGCATGGAACGGCGCTCCGCAGACTCGGTTGCTTTGCGAAGTGGGGCAGCGGAGACCCGGATCGCACAGTTGCTCGGCCTGATGGGCCGCGGTTTGGGTTTGGGGAAGGCTCGCGTGCGGGTTGCACTGCCGACCCTGCGCGACATTGCCGATATCACCGGCCTGACCATCGAGACGGTGTCGCGAACCTTGAAGAGCCTGCGCCATGCGGGGCGCCTCGAGATGGTCGGCGAGCGGCGCACGCGCGAGGTCTGGGTGCAGGCGGGCGATGGCGAGCCCGCACTGGGCGATGTGCTCGCTGGCCGCGATGATCCGCGATGATCGCTGTGGTCGTGCGATCTCATGCTGTTTGCTTCGACTCGGTCTTAGCGGGCGCGCATGATCGTTAGGGTCGCCCGCACGCGCTTTCTCGCAGGCTTGAGTGCCTTGCTACTGGCACTCGGCGCTGTCATGCCGCAACTGCTGCACCTGACCGGTGAGTCGGTCTGGGCCGAACTGTGTACCACACGTGGCGTCGAGCGCGTTGCTATCGACCGAGATGGCAACCCGATCGATGAGGATGGCGCTTCGCCTCTGTCCTGTCCCATTTGCACTGTTGGTGCCAAGGCATGGGCAATCCCAACTGGTCCTCTGGTGGGCCTCGCCGGGCCGCTCGGCTACAGGGCTTTCGCTCTGCCCGATCTGGCTGAGGCGCACCTGCTGCGCATCACTTTCCTGGCCGCATTTCCACGCGCCCCTCCTCACTCTATCTGATCCCTTCTCCCACTCGTATCGCATCCGGCGCTGCCTTGTGCCGGGTGCATTTCGGCTTGTCGAACGACACGGCCTATTTGCCGCGTTCTGCGTCGTGTTGGTACGGCGTGATCGAGCCCCAATTTGCCATCGCCCTTGGCGAGAGGGTTGCGTGGCGACAGAACAGGAAGGAATTCGGATGAGAAACATTGTCTTCGGTACGGGCTCGCTATGCGCCCTGCTCGCTGGTGGTGCAGCCTTCGCGGATCAGACGTCCGTGAGGACGCTTGACCAGATCATCGTGACGGCTACTGGACAGGCGTCCGCCGTGCGGGATGTGCAGGCGAGCGTTGATGTGGTGGAGCGCGACCGGCTTGAGCGCTATGGAGACACGAGCGTAGGGCAGAGTCTCAAGCATGTGCTTGGCGTCAGTGCTTCGAGTTCGGGGGCTACTGGGGACCTCTCACTGCGGGGCTTCAATCGCAACCACACCCTGATCCTGGTGGACGGTTTTCGCCGCACCAACAACTATGGTAGCAACAACATTTCCCAGGTTGGCTTTTTCGACATTGAGCGAATCGAGATTGTTCGTGGGCCCTTGTCGTCGCTGTACGGTTCGGATGCACTCGGTGGTGTGGTCAATGTCATCACCCGTCATCCGGGTGAGGGGGCGGGCACTCAGGCACTCGTCAGGGTCGGTTCAGCGGACGGGGGCCGCGAGTCGATTGCGAGCGGGATCAACCACCGTACAGGCGATACGGTGCTCGGTCACAGCTTCACGATCGAGCAGAACCTGCGTGGGAGGCTTCGCCATCCGGATTCGGCCAGCGACGACTACGGCCGGCTCAACAACTGGTCGGGTAGTTACCGGGGGCGCTGGACGCCCGATGCTATGCATAGCCTGGGTTGGGCGATGGAGGTCTTCGATCGAGACAGCGAGGCGAAGGCAACTGGTGCCGGCGGTTCGCATGTCCGTTATGAGAAGGAGACCCGTCACTTTGGCAGCCTCGATTATCGAGGTGCGATCGCCGATGGCGAACTCGTGGTCCGAGCCAGTTCGGGCCGGAGCAAGGGCTCCACGAATCGCAGCCATCCCGCAGTGGAGACGACAGATTTTCGTCAACTCCAGGCTGACGCTGTTTATCACTTCGAGCCCGGCACAACACACTTTGGCTCAGTCGGTATCGGCGGCACGCGCGATGTACTCGACGTCAGCATCAACAGTCGGAAGGCCAGCCGCAACAACCGTTTCGTTCTTCTTCAGGATCAGTGGCAGATCACCGATCACTGGCAACTCGTTGCGGGTGTTCGCCATGATCGGTTTGACGACTTCGGCGGCACCTCGAATCCGCGATTGTCGCTTGGGTGGCTAGATGGCACCTGGAGTGCCCGATTGGGATATGGCTCGGCGTTTCGCGCGCCCTCACTCCTCGAGCAGTATTCCCGCTTTACCCGCGGACGACTGCTCATTCGCGGCAATCCGGAACTCAAGCCAGAAGAGAGCAAGACCTGGGAGGCAATGTTGCGCAGGGAGTTTGGTGCTGGATACGTCGAGCTCACCCTGCACCGAAACCGGGTGCACGAGCTGATTGAATCTTTCACCACCACCGAGATGGCGGGTCCGTTGCGTGTAGTCGAATACCGCAATATCGGTCGTGCCAAGATCGATGGTGCAGAGTTTATCGCACGCTGGCCGTTGAGCCACGGGTGGTCGGTCATCGGCAGCGCCGAGATGTTGCGGGCAACAAACGCCGATACCGGTGATCGACTGAGTGGGCGCGCCAGACAGACCTGGCGGTTGGAAGCGCTCTACGAGCGGGGTGCCTGGGGTATGAGCGCGCGAGCCCGTCATATGCGTGACTATCTGGCGGTGGGTATCGATGCGCCGCGCGGTGCGCTTCCTTACAACTCAAACCTGACCGTGGCTGACCTGGGCGTGCAGTACCAGCATCGAAAGGGACTGGTGCTGACGGCAGGTGTGGATAACCTTTTCGATCGCCGTGATCCCGACAACTTCTCGGTCACATCGACGGGGACGCAGCGCAACGATCCGGATGCCCGGTACTTCCACCTCGGTGCGCGGGTCGCGTTCTGACGCCACCCGGCAATGGAGAAGCGATATGAATCGAGTGATCCCGATCGCGCGCGCGCCCGCTCCCGCCGTGGCGACCCGCGTGGCTAACGTACTGACCCGCTGGCCGCTACTGGGGTGGTTGCTGCGCCGCGGCTACCTGATGACCGGCTTGCGGGTGCTCTCGCTGCTGCTGTTCACGGTTGGCGTGGCAACTGCCTTCGTTACCGAGGATGCACGGGTAGGTCTGGCTACCCTGCTAATGTGGGGCGTCTTCTGGCCCTTGCTGACAAGTGTTGTCACGCCCACTTTGGGTAATGCCTACTGCGCCATCTGCCCGCACGGATTCGTGGGCAAGTGGCTGAGCCGGCGGGGCTTGCGCAGACCTTTCCCTAAGCGGCTCCGGGGAGTGTGGCTTGGTCTTGTCATCATCGTACTCGCCTACTGGGTGGTGGCCTATGCGATGCCTGGCGCGCTGTCAGCGTCGACGCGCACTACGGCTTGGTATTTCCTGATCTTCTCCGTCATCGCCTTTGCCACCTTCTTCGTGTTCAAGGACATGGCGTGGTGCAAGCATGCCTGTCCACTGGGACGCGTGTTGGCGACGCACGGCAAGGTCGGGGTGCTGCAGATCCTCACCGAAGCGGAGGACTGCAAGAGTTGTCGGACTTTTGAGTGTGCAAAAGCATGCAGCTATCACCTGTCGCCGTTCCGCTTTGAGTCGCGCAACAACATGGATGCGTGCACCCTGTGTACGGACTGCATCACCGAATGCGATAGCGCTCACTTGGTCGTCCTGCGCCCCGGGGCGGCCCTGACATTGCCGGTGACTGGCCAGGATAGACACGAAATGTGGGTGTTCCTGGTGATCCTTGGGGTAGCGGGTGTGGGTATCCAATTCTTGCACGGTCTGCAGCACACGCCGCTCAAACCCTACCTGCCCTGGGTATTGGCTGGCGAATGGGTGCATGCGAGGGGCGCACTTGATGCAAAGGTGTTCGATATCGGACGTTTTCTTGCACTCGCACTGGGGCTTGGGTTAACGCTGCTCGTCGGTACGTGGGCCTACGCGCGGGCGGCGCGAGCGGCTGGGGTCTCATGGCGTACCGCGGCCAATGGGCTCGCGCTTGCGCTGGCCCCGCTGGCGATCATCGGCTTGATTCCGCACGCGGTGACCACTTTCGCGACTCGCAATGCGCATGTCCTTGGCAATGAGTTGGGTGCCCTGTTCGGGGTGCACTTGTCCTTCCCTGCGCTTGCAGAGCGCGGGGATGCGTGGCTCGGCTGGCTCAACGTGCTGCCCTATGCTGCGCTGGTGTGGACTCTTTGGCTTGTCTGGATCCGGGTTGAGGTGCTCGCCATGCAGGCGGGCTGCGGTCGCATGCGGCTGTGGCTGTATGGCAGTGCGCCTGCTCTTCTTTATGCGTTCGTGCTCGTCATTAAACTTGCCGCTTTGGTGTTGATGCCGGGGGCCGAGCACACTCATTAGACGCCTGGTACGGAGACGGGGCGTCCCCAGCGACAGATTGCCGGGGACGCCCCGTTTAGGTCTGCGCAAGCAGCAGGATTACTTCTTGCGCATCGGCGGCAGGTCGGTGCAACTGCCATGGGCCACTTCGGCCGCCATGCCCACCGTCTCGCCCAGGGTCGGGTGCGGGTGGATGGTCTTGCCGATGTCGACCGCATCCGCACCCATCTCGATGGCCAGGCAGACCTCGCCGATCATGTCGCCGGCCGACGGCCCGACGATGGTGCCGCCGATCACGCGGTGGGTCTCGGCGTCGAAGATCAGCTTGGTGAAGCCGTAGTCGGCGCCGTTGGCGATGGCCCGGCCGGACGCCGCCCATGGGAACTTGGCGGTGTCGACCTTCTTGCCTTCGGCCTTGGCCTGCGCCTCGGTGTAGCCGACCCAGGCCACTTCCGGATGGGTGTAGGCCACGCCCGGGATCACGGTGGCGTCGAAGGCCGCCTTGTGGCCAGCGGCCACTTCGGCCGCGACGTGCGCCTCATGCACCGCCTTGTGGGCGAGCATGGGCTGGCCGACGATGTCGCCGATGGCGAAGATGTGCGGCACGTTGGTGCGCATCTGCGCATCCACCGGGATGAAGCCGCGCTCGCCGACGATCACGCCCGCCTTGTCGGCGCCGATCTTCTTGCCGTTGGGCGCACGGCCCGCCGACTGCAGGATCATGTCGTAGCGCACCGGCTCCGCAGGGGCGCCTTCGCCTTCGAACTTGACCCACAGACCGTCGTCCTTCGCCTCGACGGCGACGGTCCTGGTCTTGAGCATGACGTTGTCGAAGCGGTGGGCGTTCTGCTTCTCCCACACCTTCACCGCGTCGCGGTCCGGACCCTGCATCAGGCCGTCCATCATCTCGACCACGTCGATGCGCGCACCGAGCGTCGAGTACACCGTGGCCATCTCCAGGCCGATGATGCCGCCGCCGATGACCAGCATCTTGCCCGGCACCTGGCGCAGTTCCAGCGCGCCGGTGGAGTCGACAATGCGCGGGTCCTTCGGGATGAAGGGCAGGTGCACCGCGGCCGAACCGGCAGCGATGATGCACTGCTTGAACTTCACCACCTTCTTGGCGCCGGTCTTGTCCTGGCTGGTGCCGGTGGTTTCCTCGACTTCGAGGTGATGTGGGTCGAGGAAATGGCCGTAGCCGCGGATCACATCCACCTTGCGTGCCTTGGCCATGCCGGCCAGGCCGCCGGTGAGCTTGCCGATGACGCCGTCCTTGTGCTTGCGCAGCGCGTCGACATCGACCGACGGCTTGGCGAAGCTGATGCCGGCGCTGTGAACATGCTCGGCCTCCTCGATGACCGCGGCGACGTGCAGCAGGGCCTTGGAAGGGATGCAGCCGACGTTCAGGCACACGCCGCCGAGGCTGGCGTAGCGCTCGATGATCGCGGTCTTGAGGCCGAGGTCGGCAGCGCGGAATGCCGCCGAGTAGCCGCCCGGGCCGGCGCCGAGCACGACCATGTCGTACTCGACATCGGCCGCGCCGCCGTGCGAGGCAGCGCTCGGTGCCGCAGCGACGGCAGCAGCCCCTGTAGGCGCGGCGCCAGCCGCGAGCTTTTGGTCTGCAACCGTGCCAGCGGGGCCTCCCGAAGGGCTCGCGGCTGGCGCC